>JAZSFI010000172.1:0-10232 GCA_045532135.1 Clostridia bacterium
AGCTTTAATTCGCCGAGCCTTGCGCATTATGATTTGACATTTTTTCGAATTTCCCCTATACTGAAAAACGAAACGGAGGGGAGATCATGATTGAGATCAGCAAAACAATGTATATTCCGCTTTTCGGAAAGGCGTTGGTGAGTCAAAAGGGCGTTATCCTCTCCGATAAAAAGGCCGCGGAAATCTGGAAAAAGGAATGTTTTCCGATTAAAGGCAAGGCGAAGAGCAAATATCTCGCCTTTTATATGGCAATGCGCGCCCGGGTGTTTGATGAATGGACAAAGGAAAAGCTGTCCGCGCATCCGGATGCCGTTGTTTTGCACATCGGATGCGGCATGGACAGCCGCGTGCTTCGCGTGGGAGCATGTGAAAATCTATGGTACGATGTCGATTTTGAAGATGTTATCGAGGAAAGAAAAAGGTATTTTTCTGAATCAAGTACCTATTTCATGCTTTCGGGCGACGTCAGCAAGGCCGATTGGCTTTCGAAAATTCCAAAAAACAAGCCCGCCATTGTCGTCATGGAGGGCGTGAGCATGTATCTGACCCCGGAGGAAAATCGAACGCTTCTTGAGAGACTGACAAAGCATTTTTCATCTGTCCATCTTCTGATGGACGCCTATACCGCATTGAGCGCAAAATTCACGCGGATTGCAAATCCCGTAAAAAATGTCGGAGTTTTGAAAACTTACGGAATTGACGAACCTGAAACGCTTGAAAGCAATTGCGTAGTTTTCAAAAAGGAACACGATATGACGCCCAAAACGCTCATAAACGAATTGACCGGCATCGAGAAACACATTTTTCAGAAGCTCTATGCAGGCAGGTTTTCAAAGAAGCTCTACAGAATGTATGAATTTGCCGGCGGCGTGTGATGGATTGCCGTTCGCAATGTATTTTCAGACATAATGCTGCGATAACGCCGATAAGATAAAATAAAACAGCTGCCGATATGTGATATGTCCCCCGAAAACCGGATGCTTTCGGGGAACATAGTATGCTTTATTTGTCTGCAGCTTATATTTTAGTGCCAGATTGCCGCCTCGCCGGTTGCCCATTCGCCAAGCTTGCTTGCCCATGCTTCCACAAAGCACGCGGTGTAGGGGATGCGTTTTTCCTTGCGCAGGCGCTTAAAATAGGGAAGATTTGCCCAGGTGTAGGAGATGATTCCGACAAACGGCAAATACAGAGGGCCCAATAAAAGAGACTGAATCGTGTGTCCGTATTCATGCACGCGGATTTTACCAGAGTTTGCTGCGCTTCGATCAGGCGTAAAGATGAAAAGACCGAGGCTGATGCCGCCCATGCTTTTCCAGTTCGTTTCGATGCAGGATAAATATCTTTCGTGCGGACGGCGGATATTTTTGCAAAAAAGAATCAGCCCCAAGAGGGTCTGGGGAAGCCCCCAAGTGAGCTGCAACAAGGTGTATACGATGCGCCATAACATATTTCTTCCTCCTTTTGCGCGGCTTATCAGAAAAATTTCCTACGGATCCACAGGCGTATGATTTTATTCAGTATAACACCCAAGGCAGTCTTCGGGCAAGGCGGGAAAGAATGCGCTTTTCTGCTGAAAATTGACATTAGGCACAGCAGAAGCTATAATGAAAGCAATGAAACGGTTTTGTCTGCTGATAGGCAATGAATGATGCGGAGGAATGAAATTCGGCGCGGCGCTTTCGCGGATATTCTTATGCGCGATCAGAAGGCATAAACCGAATGCATATTATAAGGAGGTAATTTCCCATGAAACTCATTCGCGTTCTTTCGTTGGTTTTGGTTCTGGCTTCGCTTTTGACGGCTGCATTTTCCGAGGAGGACCCGTTCAAGCCCGCTGCGCAGTACGATGTTCGTCAATCCGGCGTCTACTATCCCACGATGGAAGAAAAGACCTATTATTCCACCACCTGCGAAAAGGACAGAAAATGCATGGTTTATCTGCCCGCAGGCTACACGACCGAAAAAGAATATCCCGTTTTGTACCTCTTTCACGGAATCGGCGGCGACCACAATGAGTGGAAGAGCGGCAAGCCTGAAGTGATCATCGGAAACCTCGTTCATGCAGGCGAAGCGCCTGAGATGATTATCGTAACGCCCAATTGCAAGGCAGTGCATGCAAACGCTGTTGTGGCCGGTGCGTATTCTCAGGGCGCCATTGCCTCTTTCGACAATTTTATAAACGAAATGACGGCTGACCTGATGCCTTTTATCAATGAAACCTATTCCGTGAAGGAAGGGCGCGAAAACACTGCCATCGCTGGTCTTTCCATGGGCGGACGCGTTGCGCTGCATCTTGGCATTTCCATGCCCGAAACCTTCGGCTATGTCGGCGCATTCTGCCCCGCTCCGGGCGTGATCGGAAACGCCGTCGGCGCAGCCCTTTTCACCAATGAGGAATTCAAAGCAGCGGAAGAATATCCTCAGCTGATCCTGATCAATACCGGTCTTACCGATAAAACTGTGGGCGATTGGCCGGAAATCTATTATAACACGCTTACCGAAAACGGCACCGAAGCGCTCTTTTACAAGTGCATCGGCGGACACGATTTCTTCGTATGGAAAAACGGATTGTATAATTTCGCAAAGCGGATTTTTGATTAAAACAAAAATGCCCCGAAAAGAGGCATTTTGCATTGAAATCTGATAATACGGGCAAAAACAGCTGCTCTCAAAAAAGGCAGCTGTTTTTGCGTTTATTCAGCAAAGGACGCGAGCACCTTGTCGAACATCTTTTCAACCTGGATGTACTCAAGGGTATTGAGCGAACTGTTGGTGGTGAGGGTCAGGTAGTAAAGTCTGCCGCTTTCGCAAAGGCAGTACTGCGCGCCGATAACGTCGCCCGATACATACATGACATAGGCATACTCATGATCGCCGGCCTTGAAGACATCGCCTTCCACGATGAAATCAACCATGCCGAAAATCTGCTCATACTGCTGACGGAGGTCAGGGAGAAGGAGGTCAACGAGATCCTCGGCGGAATATGCTCTTCCGACATACTCGCTGACAACGTTGAAATTGACGCCGGAGGGCTGGATGAACATGGTCATCTGGTTTTTGACGCACTGATCCACATAGGCGCTGATGTTGATGTTCGGGAAGGATTTTGCAACGGAAGGATCGCTTATAAGGGTGGCGATGTTCTCAGAATCCAGATACAGCCAGTCCGCGGGCGCTTTCAGGCTGTAGCCAAGCGTGGGATGGCGATAGGTGACCATAACGGTTTCGCCAACGGCCATGGAGGAGAGGGAGAAAATCAGCGCCAAAGCGAGGATGAGGGAAAGAATCTTCTTCATATAAACACCTCTTATTTTTGAATTCTCCATAAGTATACACCCAAGATGCGATTTTTGTCAATTTATTACCATTCAACGCCCTTGCGCGCGGGAATGCCCTTGTCGAACGGATGACGCTTTTTGACGATTTCGCTCACATAATCGGCTTTTTCGATGAGCGATTGCGGGGCGTATCTTCCGGTTACGATGGTTTCGCCATAGGAAAGCGCCTTGTCAATCAAATTCCACATGTCTTCTTCCGTGATCAGCCCGATGCCTGTGCACACAGCCAATTCGTCCAGAATGATGGTTTCGGGTTTGATCTGATCGATTTTTTCGATCAGGAAATAAACCTCCGCTTTCTGGCGCGCCTTTTCATTTTCAAGCTCTTCCTTTGTCATCTGATAGGTGAATTTTTCTGTCGCCGGCACTTGTACGACAAAAGCGTTCTCAAACGTTTTTGCGCCGTCCAGTTCGCCCGATGTTCCGCTTTTTAAAAACTGCGCGATCATAACGCGCTTTTTGTGCCCGAGCGCGCGAAGCGCGAGCCCGAAAGCGGCGGTGGTTTTTCCTTTACCGTCGCCTGTATATAAATGGAGCCTGTTTTCAGACATGTTGCTTGCCTCCTGATATTATCTATCAAAAGTATATATGAATCCGCGTAAATTTGCAATCCCGCTTTTTTGCGGATTGATAAACGCAAGCATGTTTGCTATAATAAATTCAGAAAAATAAGGAGTGCGCACGAAAATGAAGGTATTTTTCAGAATTGCTCTGTCTGTTTTACTCATGCTGAGTCTTGTTACGCCTGCCTTTTCGGCAATCGAAGGCAAGGACAAGACATATAGCGGCGGAAGGACGTATGCGCTTACGGAAGAAATCGTGCGCCTTACGGGGTTGGACGTCTATGCGCCCGCGCATGCGCTTGAATCGATGGGCTTGACCAAAAGCGATGAAGAAGGGCTTGTTAAGATCGGCACGTATGAGGAGGTTTTCGGCGATCAGCCGCTTACGCTCAAATATGCATCGGACGATCTGTCCACGCTCATGTTTGACAATATGGTCTGCCTGAGAAACGGCCGCCTGATTGTTACCGCGCCTTCCTGTACGCGCGGGGCGGAGGACGTTTATGAGGCGTTTGCACGCGTGATAAAATCAGAGAGATTTTGGGACGCAAACAGCCGAAGCGGCATGACGTTTTCAAACGACGGGCGATATGCGCTTTTCATTGACGGATATACTGCGCTCGGGCAGGGAAGATATGATTATCAGCTGATTATCCTTGATGTGGAAGCGGGCGAATGGTATCTGGGCTCTTCGTGGCCAAGGGATTTTATGAGAGGCGGAAAATGCGTCGTCGGCGCATGCTTTGATGAAACGAACGAATATATTTATATCAAGGCGTACGGCATGTCGGAATTTTACAATCCGAATCAGTTTATGCGCTATCACATGGAAAGCGGCGAAATGGAAATTTTGCGGACGCATGAACTTTGGGCGGATTATACCAATATGTTCAAAACGCCGGACGGATGCTATGTTCACGGCATGAAGCCGTTGTACTATCATGCGCCTGCCGGTCTTGTCGTTTATAAGGAGATTGCGGGAGAATGGTTCGCGATTCCGGAATTTTTCCACATGAGATCGGAACTTCTTATGATTCGCAACCTCGATATGAAGGGAGAAAACGGTCAGGCGCTTGCCCTTTCAGAGTTGTATGTTCCCCGTCCCCTTCCCGAGGATTTCAGCTATGAAAATCTTTATTCGGATACGCGGACGCTCACGAATGTATTGTCGCTTCCAGTGATCAATGACGGCGTTCATGCGCTCAGGGAATTCATTCTGTTTGACAAGGAGCTTACGCAGGCATCGCGTGTATCAATGCATCAGCTGCTCAAAAGCGATATGTTCAGCGCTTCTGCCTGTTTTGATTATCCGCAGATTTTCAACGCTGCGCTTTCGCCGGACGGGAAATATGCGTTTGTGGTTTTCGGCATACAGACGCAATTCCAAAAATATTCTGACGAAAACTGTTTCTATGCCAGGATTCTGAACACCGAAACGCTGGAGGTCTCCTGTGTTTCCTTTGAGGAAGGCACAATCGGCATGAAATCCGCTTTTGCAAACGTTCAGAGCGCGGATTATCCTGTCGGCATCAGGTTCATTGCAAACGATCTGATTATCATAAATACCGATGACGGCATCCGTCTTTTCAGAATCAGGTGAGATTCTGATCTTTACCGGTTCATACCGATAGGGATATTTCACCCGGATAATATCTTTACGTTAGCAGCGGGAGGCGAAACGCCTCCCCTACAGGGTTTCATGCAACAATTCCGGAAAAAACACGCAATACATCGTAGGGGACGACTTTCCCGTCCTGCGTTCTCTTTGTCACAAAATACGCGGATCCCCACAGCCGGATGTCCAACAGGCTTTTTCCTGCCACCGAAAAAACGCAACACAAAATGTGTTGAAATCCATTGCGAAATCATATATAATATACGTTGTTATGCGCCCGTAGCTCAGTGGATAGAGTGTTCGACTCCGACTCGAAAGACCGTGGGTTCGAATCCCGCCGGGCGCGCTCCCGCGCAGAGGGATTTCTGCGCGGTTTTTTTGTATAAAAAATATCATTTTCTGTTGTTTTGCGGATTTCTACCGCTCAAAATTCACAATACAATGATATAATTTTGAAAACCAAACCACAAGGAGCGATTGATTATGTCTGTCCGTACCCGTTTTGCGCCTAGCCCCACGGGCTATATGCATCTGGGCAACCTGCGCACTGCCCTTTACACCTATCTGTACGCCCGCAAAGAAGGCGGGACCTTCATTTTGAGAATTGAAGACACCGACCAGGAGCGCGAAGTGCCCGGCGCGGTTCAGATTATTTATAACAGCCTTAAAACCGCCGGCCTTTCCCACGACGAAGGTCCCGATATCGGCGGCCCCGTAGGCCCCTATGTCCAGTCCGAGCGCAAGGATACCTATCTGCCCTACGCCAAACAGCTGGTTGAGTCCGGTCACGCCTACTATTGCTTCTGCACCAAGGAATGCCTTGAGGAAGCGCGCGCCGAGGCCGAGAAGAAGGGCGAAAACTTTAAATATGACAAGCATTGCCTCCATCTGTCCAAGGAAGAGATTCAGGCGAAGCTTGACGCGGGCGAGCCTTACGTCATCCGCCAGAACATCCCCACGACCGGAAAAGCAGGCTTTGACGATGTGATCTACGGCCATGTCGATGTGGACTGCGAAACCCTTGACGACAACGTGCTGATCAAGGCCGACGGCCTGCCCACCTACAACTTTGCAAACGTCATCGACGATCATCTGAAGGGCAACACCCATGTCAAGCGCGGAAACGAATACCTTGCCTCCGCCCCCAAGTACAACCTCCTTTACGAGGGGCTGGGCTGGGAACCGCCCAAGTATGTGCACCTGACGCCCGTTATGGTGGAAGGCACCATGCGCAATAAGAAGACCGGTGTTTATGTCCTTGAGACCGACGAGGACGGAAATCCGGTTCTCGACGAAAACGGTAATCCCATCAAGGCAATTGTGAAGCGCAAGATGTCCAAATCTCAGGGCGACCCCTCCTTCGAGGATCTGATGGCCGAAGGCTATCTTGTGGACGCCATCATCAACTATTTGGTGCTGCTGGGCTGGTCTCCCCGCGGCGAGCGTGAATTCTATTCCCTGAAGGAACTCGAGGAAGCGTTCGACTTGGAAGGCCTGTCCAAGAGCCCGTCCTTCTTCGATATTGCAAAGCTCAACTGGTTCAACGCCGAGTACATCAAGATGCTTACCCCCGAAAAGTATCTGGAGCATGCGCGTCCGTGGCTTAACAAGGTGCTCGATGAGAGCAAGTTTGACTATAAGCGCCTGTGCGAGCTTCTCCAGAGCCGCACCGAGGTCTTCAACCAGCTGCCCGAGATGGTCGATTTCTTAAAGGAAATGCCCGAGTTTGAAAGCGATCTTTACACCCACAAGAAAATGAAGACCAACCCTGAGGTCGCGCTGGATGCGCTTGTCAAAATCCGTCCGATCATTGAAAATGTTACCGAGTGGACGGAAGAGAAGCTGCACGACGCGGTCATGGAAGCCATTGCCGCTTTCGGCATGAAGAACGGCCAGATGCTGTGGCCGCTTCGAATCGCCATTTCCGGTAAGGCCAATACGCCCGGCGGCGCGTTTGAAATTGCGTATCTGCTCGGAAAAGAAGAGACGATGAAGCGTCTGGACGCTTCCATCGCCCGTCTCCAGGCGTAATGTTTCCGGATTACAACAGAAGCATATTGTCCATTACTGCCTCGGTGGCCGGTTATTTCGGTGCGAAAACGCCTTATCCGCCGCTGGAGGCGCTAAGCGACGCCCTGAATGAGAAGGACACGAAAAACGTTGTCCTTCTCTTATTTGACGGTATGGGCGAAAAGCTGCTGAAAAGGCACTTAAAGGACGATGCTTTTTTGAGAAAACACGATCTGGGCCCCGTTTCCACCGTCTATCCCTCTACCACCACCGCTGCAACCACGTCTCTTTGGACGGGACTTGCGCCGGGAGAACATGCGTGGCTCGGTTGGAGTCTGTATTTTAAGGAAATCGGCAGGCAGATTGATACGTTTTTGGGCAGAGACAGCTTTACCGGTGAAAAATACGCGCCTCTTTTTCCTGCCGAGGCCTACATTCCCTTTCAAACAATTTATCCATCCGTGAGTGAAGCGTGCGAAACGCACGTGTTTTTTCCCTTCCCGACGAGCGCGTCCAAGGGCGCAAAACACCGGGAAACCTATTCTTCCAATACGGATCTTGTACGCCGCATCAAAGCGGCCGCCGCCCGTCCCGGAAAACAGCTCATCGTTTCGTACCATATCGAACCCGATCACACAATGCACGATTTCGGCGTAAACGCGCTTCAGACGAAAACCGCTTTTGAGCGCGTAAACGACATGTGTGTTTCTCTTTTAGAATCGCTGGGCGACGATACGCTGTTTATCGTTACTGCCGACCACGGGCTTATAGATGTTGAGGAAAACATCGACATAAGCAAAATTTCCGAAATCATGGACACGCTCATCATGCCGCCGTCGATTGAAGGCCGCGCGGCGAGCTTTTTTGTGAAAGAAGACAGAAAGAGCGATTTCCTTACGGAATTTGAAAAGCGGTTCAAAGGCGATTTTGAAATTCTCACGCATGAAGAGGTGTTCAGAAAACAACTTTTAGGTCTTTTTACGCCGCACAAAAAGTCGCATGATTTCGTGGGTGATTTTTTCGTCTTGGCGAAAGGAACAAAGAGCATCAAGTTTACAACTCCGTCCTCAAAGGACGACGGCGATCTCATCGGACAGCATGCAGGGCTTACGGAGGACGAAATGCTCGTGCCCGTCATTTCTTTCAGAGGCAATGCATAAATACTGCCGCCGAAGCAAATACAATGCGTTTCGGCGGCATTTATTTTCAAATTTCGCACGAGGGGTATATCATTTTTCTGTCATTTATGGTATACTTATACTATCTATTCCCATATCTCAAGGAGGCGTTCGCATGAAGAAAGTCATCTCCGTTATTTTGTCCATCCTGCTCATCCTCTCCCTTGCAGGAAATACATATCTTTTTATCGATAACAAAAATACGAAGATGGAGCAGGACGCTTTTGAACAGAAAAAGCACGAAGAGCTTGCTTCCTTGAATGAAAAGATTGCGCTGAAAGAAGCGGATCTCCTGGCTGAAACCGAAAAGTATAATCAGGCGGTCGCTGCCATCCAGCAGATGGACGAGCAGGCGCTTACGCTCAATCAGGAGATCGAGCTGATTTCCGGAAAGCTCGCCGAATCGGAAAAATCCGCAGCGGATCTTAAAACCGTTCTTTCCGAAGCCAGCGCACGTGCGGATGAAAGCGAAAAATTGCTGGAAGGCAAAAAGCAGGAAGTAGAATCGCTGATGTCCGTCATCGAGGAGAAGGATGAAGCGTATGCGCTTTTGGCGGAAAACCATGCGTCCTTAGAGAGCGAAAACAAGCAGGCGCAGGAAAGCATTCTGGCGCTTGAAGATGAAAAGAAGCAGGCGGAAGAGAACATCCTCGCACTTGAAAACGAGAAGAAGCAGGCGCAGGAAAATATCCTCGCGCTTGAAAACGAGAAGAAGCAGGCGCAGGAAAATATCCTCGCGCTTGAAAATGAAAAGAAGCAGGCTCTTGACAAGATATCTTTGCTTGAGAGCGAAATTGCAGTCTGCAAGGAAGAAGCCGCGAAGTCCGTTCTTCTTTTAAACGAGGTCAATCAGGCTGTTGCCGAGCTTACCGTTTTAAGCAACGAAACGCAGAAGCAGCTTGACGAGAAGACGCAGGAATACGAAACGCTTAAAAATCAGTATGATGAAAGCGTCAAAGCGGTTTCGGCGTACGAAAAAGAAGTGGAGCGTCTGGAAGGTGACATTGAAAACCTGAAGGACGAAGCCGATGGATTTAAAGCCTCCATCAGCAGCATGCAGGCGGAAATCGAGGCCATCCGCGCCGCAGCCAATACTGCTACGCCCGGATCTGCCGAAGAAGTGATTGAAAAAACCGAGCAGGCGCAGGAAGCCTTGAACGCGGCTGCTGAGGCGATTAAGCTCAAGGAAGAAATCGATACCCTGAAAGCTGCGCTTACGGAAAAGGAAAACGAAATTTCCGCGCAGGTAAATGAAATTGCCGAAAAGAAGGATGAGATCAGCGCGCTTAACGAGGCGATTGAAGTTCTGAAGGACGAAAAGAAGTCCCTTGAAACCAAGCTTTCCGTATCCTCCGGCGAAAATGAAAACGCAATGGCACTGATTGAAGCATCCGAAGCGGAGCTCAATAAGACCAGAGAAACGCTCAGAGCCGCGGAAAAGGCGCTGGGAGAAACCGAAGAAAAGCTTGCTGATTCCGAAAAAGCCGCAGAAACGCTGAAGGCAGAAATTGCAGCCAAGGAAAAGGAA
>JAZSFI010000160.1:0-11033 GCA_045532135.1 Clostridia bacterium
CTTGCACTGATTCTGGATGGAAAAACACAGAAGTGGAATTTAAAGAGAAGTAAAATCACAGAAGAAGATTTAATTCATTCGCTCTCCTCTTCCGGAGTTTCGTTAAAGCGGATTTTGCTTGCCACTATGGATGAGAATAAAGTGCTCACCCTTCAGACGTTGGATGGAGAAGCAAAAAAAATCAGCCTAAAAGAGGGGGATGATTGATGAGAACTCGGTTGTTTATTATGATACTTTCATTTTTAATCTGCGCAGGTATTTGTTGTTTTTCAAATTTATATGTTTGCAGGACCATGAAGAACGTGATTATCAGCGCCGACGAAATGGAAGATAATCTGCAGGAAAACAGATTCGGGAAAGCTTCTGACACAGCGGAAAATTTAAGACGAATGATTGAGCAGAAGGAGCAGCTTCTTGAGGGGCTTGTTCCCCACGAAGATCTTCATGATTTAAGCGTTCAGATTGCAGATACCGCTTTGTCAATTCGAATCGGAGATTTGGATGACTGCAAAAAGGCGCTGGAGCTTATGAAAGAGAATGCAGAGCATTTAATCAAGCATGAAGCGTTTTTGCTAGGAAACATTTTCTGATTCCCCATTTTCTTAAAAACTCTTATTTTGATTGACGGAAAAACAAAAATCATGATATAATTTGTTTATAATAAACCTAAAGGGGGGATTTTATTTGAAAAAGATGATCTGTATCTTTGCCGCAATTGTGTTTTTTTCCTTTGCTTTCGCCCAAGCTGAAATCTCGCTTTCGGACAGTCCTGTTCATCTGGACAGCGTGATTGCAGCCAACGAATTCGGGGCAAATCATGCATATTTCAGTCCGCTTGACAACTATATTTACTATTTAAAATCAAGTTCCGAAGGGACGGACGTCATCATATTTGACGCATCCACATCCGAATATAAAACCATCAAAACCTTTTCTCCCGAAGCGGATTACATTTCTGTCTCATCGGACAGCGATGGAAATATTTATCTTTTGCGGCGAGATCATGATGAAACGGCAAAATCCGGCATTGTGTGCTTGAAGAAGGAATTATCGGATTATGTTTCTCTTGAATATCTCTTCCCTGCTGCAAGCGGAGAGATGATTCCGGTTTCGTTTGAATTTTCTCCCTACTCTTCCATGGGCGCAATTCGGTTCTGGCTGAACAGTGAGGGCGAATACAAATCATTTGTAAGCCCGGTCTCTGTCTTCTGGGGCTCTTTAATGGGACTTGATGAGATTCTTTACATTGTTCCGGGTGATTTAAACGCAAAAACCCAGCCAATGAGCGAGTTTTTCGATGCATACGGCTATCAGACGGAGGCTGCAAAGGAATTTTTGCATAAAATTGAATCCGGCGAATACCTGTCCCCTTCCGCTGTTTCCTTGTCTCCCAACGGAAATATGCTTTTGATGCTTGTCCCCTTTGAAGGAAATAAAATCATATACGTTATGGATCTTTATACAAACGATCTTGAGATTCTGTATCTGCCCGATGAGTTCTCTGGAAGCGTTTCATGGACGAATGAGGGCGGAATCGAAACAACAGATGAAAACGGAGAAACAATGATTGTTGAATGGAACGGATTTTCCGCCGGCGGATGGAATACGCAAAGCGGATTTGAAGATATCGGTTCATATGATGACTGGAACGATGTACAGGACGAAAACCTTTCAGACTGGTCTTAAAGGAGGAAAAAAAGATGAAAAGAATCCTTGCAATACTTCTGACTGTTTGCCTGCTTATTCCCTTCGTGTCTTATTCTGAAAGCGTGGTTTTTGGAACAGGTACGGTTTATGTACGCGCAAAGGGCGGCACGCTTCATCTAAGAAGCGAACCGACGACAAAGAGCGAAAGCATCGGTATTGTGCATCACGGTGACGAAATTGAAGTATTGATGCTTGGCGACGAATGGTCCTACATCTTTTCTTACCGCAACGGATGCGACGGCTATATCAAAACGAAATATATCATCAATTTCACGCCTGCCGAGAACGCATTTACGGAAATGACGATTCAAGAAGTTTCCGACACGAGCGCGACCTACCCCATTCCCGGCAAATACTACCTTGACCTTGACGGCGACGACACGATGGACACGGTTTATGCAAGGCTGTTTTACGATGAATACGGAATGGAAAACTTCGCGCTCACTTTTGAAACTGCATACGGCTCCACCGGAGAAGCAACGCTTCCGTTTTCAGCCTACGATGCATCCATAGCATTTGCAAAGCTTGATGAGACAGGGCGCGTTTATGTATTCGTGACCGGGGATGTCGCTTCTACGGACTTTGAAACATATTGCTTCTATGTTTCTGAAGGCCACATGGAAAACGTTCATTTTAACGCTCCTGCCCCCTTCTCTTATGGACTTGGAATCGCGGGCATGCTTGAAGCAATTGACGGAGGCTATATTATTATAAATCCTGTTCTGGACGTTCTTGGCACCCGTTTTTACAGAAGAAATATGATTATGAAAAACGGCGTGATTGAAGCGGCCGAAAACAGCGCTTATGTTTCCTGTTATGATCTGAGCGATCCTGAAATCTGGGAATACACATCGCTTAAAACGATCTCTTCCGTTCCCTGCTTTGTAAATGGAAATGAATTTGTGCTTGAAAAAGGAACTTCGGTTATTGTAACATGGCTAAATTATGATGAAAGAGAAATCGGATTTACGACAGAAAGCGGCATGAACGGTTATTTCAAATACAGCAAGGCAATGGACCGCGACTGGGGCATTTATGTCGGCGGTGTTTACGAAGAGGATGCTTTCGAATATATTCCGTATGCCGGATAATCCAACGAAAATTCATCTTAAATGTATATAGGAAAACAGAGGGTATCCAATTTAGGATATCCTCTGTTTTTCGGATTTTTGATCGGATGTGATTGAATTATTTGGAAATATAGTAAGCGTAAATATCTTCTGCACATTCAATCAGAAGATATGCGCCCAAAATGCGAATGACGGTGTTGGTAAAGCCGTTCGGATGGCAGAGAACATAAATTCCGATTGCAATCGAAGCAGCGGCAAGCGCCAAAAATACGATCCATTTACTGCTGTTCACATACTTCTTTTTAAGATCCAGCGCTGTTTTAAGCTTGTATGCGCCAAGCGATACAAGAATAAGACCGGCCGCGATTGGGATAAGCTTTAAGAGGAAGCGGCTGATTACCATGAACAAAATTCCGGCAATAATCTGAACCAAAGGCATCAGATAACTGTCCGGCGTTCGTTTTCCTTCAAAAAACATCTGAATTGCCTTGATTGCGCCGTCGAGTATGAGCGCCCAACCGGCAATCTTGATAACCAGAGCCAGGGTTGCACCGGGCTTTAAAAGAAGGAAAAGACCTGCAATTGCTCCGGCAAGAAGCATAATGATTGGCGTAGTGAGAGACTTGACCGATTTTTTCATTGTATAAATCCCCTTTCTTTTATTGACAAATTGGTTTGATTCGTTTATGCTAAAGAAAATCATTATTTTCGGAGGATGAAACATGATTGTACGAAAGCTTACAGCAAACGACAGAGTGAGCCTTGAAAAGCTGTGGAGCATTTGCTTCATGTATTCTGTAAACATAGAGGAAGCGGAAAAGAATGCAAAGGAAAAAAACGAAGCTCCGTCGGGCTACGGCGCATTTACCGAAGACGGCGAAATGATCGCAGGCGTAATCGGGAACCGCTTAAAAATGAATTTTGACGGAGAAAAAGCGCCTCTTGTCGGAATCGGCGGCGTTGTCACCCATCCGTCCCACAGAAAATCCGGCGCAATCAAGGCGATCATGAAAGCGCTTCTCACGCAAGCAAGAGAAGAAGGAAATGTGTTTTCGGGACTTTATCCTTTTAACCATGGTTTTTACCGCAAATTCGGTTATGAGCTTTCAAGGGATCTTGAAACCTATACTTTTCCCTTTTCCTGTATTATGAAGTACGCTTCCGATGTAAAAGCGCGCCTTCTCGAACCTCAGGACGACCGAATGTTTCTTATGCCTGTATACGAGAAAATGACAAAGCGGTATCAGCTTTCCATTGACCGCGATGAAGAGGCGTTCAAGCGCGCAACTTCTTCCGATCCATATCAGAAAAACGACTATACATACGCAATATTTGACAGAGAAAACGCATGCGCGTACGTTTCTTTTTCGAAGAAGAATTCGACCTTGTCCGTGCGCGATTATGCGTTCAATACCGAAAAGGATTTTCTCAAAATCCTCTCTTTCCTTTCGCGCTTTGGACCGGAATTTTCCAATATTGAAATTTCGCTTCCGGAGGATATTCCGATCGCAATGCTGACAAGCGACCCCTACAGCGTCGAAAAAAAGGTCGATCACAGGTATATGACGCGCGTTCTGAATTGTGAAAAAGCGCTTTCAATGATGAAAAGATATATCCCATCGCCTTTTGTGATCGAAATTGACGATCCGTTTCTTCCCGAAAACAGCGGAAAATGGAAAGTGTCCGAAAGCAAGTGCGAAAAAACGGATGAAAAAGCAGACGTGTTGATGTCGATTCAGGCATTTTCTCAGCTGATTAACGGTTACTGCGGTTTTGAAGGGACACTTTTCAGAGATGATGTAACCCTATATAATAATTTTGAGACGCTGAAAGCCGCTTTCCCGAGAAAAGCACGCTTTCTGGGCGTATATTACTGATTCGTATAAAATCGCCTTCCTGTGTGAAGAATAAGCACGGGAGGCGATTTTTTATGTCTTTATGCGAATGCAGCTTTTGCGGAAAAACAACCAACTCGCGCAGTATGAAAGCGTGCGAAATCTGCTTATCTCCGCTTTGCAACGAATGCGTGAAAAAAACAGGTTTGTATTGCTTTGAATGCAGGTCAAACTCATTTGAAGAACAATCTTAAATTGTAACTTCTTTTCCTGCGGGATTCAGATCCATGAACCACGTAAATTCGCCCTTCCACCCTAGGGTTGCTGTGCCAAGAGCGCCGTTTCTTTGTTTTGCGATGATGATCTCTGCAAGGCCTTTGTTTTCGGGCTTGGGATCGTAATATTCCTCTCTGTGGATGAACATGACGACGTCGGCATCCTGCTCGATGGCGCCGGAGTCTCGGATATCGGAAAGCACAGGCCTGTGATTCGAGCGGCCGGTATTTGCACGTGAAAGCTGCGAAAGCGCAAGTACGGGAACGCCCAGTTCACCGGCAAGTGCTTTTAAGGATCTTGAAATACTGGCAACTTCTTCCTGACGCGAGCCAAAGCGGCCGACGCCGGTCATTAGCTGAAGGTAGTCGATCATGATAACATCGAGACCATGCTCCATCTGAACGCGTCTGGCTTTGGAACGGATTTCCGTTACGTTGATGCCGGAGGTTGCATCGATAAAGATGTGAGAGTTCGCGATGACGGTCATGGCGTCGCTCAATTTCAGCCATTCGTCATCTTCCAATATGCCGCGTCTGACTCTTTGCATGTCAACTTTCGCTTCCGTGCAAAGAAGACGCAGAACCAGCTGCTCAGCAGGCATTTCAAGGGAGAATACAGCGGCTTTTTTTCCTCCGCGGATTGCTGCGTTGCCAATGATATTCATGCCAAAACTCGTTTTACCCATGGAAGGACGCGCCGCGATCAAAACAAGCTCGCCCGGATGAAAGCCCGTTGTCATGTTGTCAAGTTCGGTATATCCCGAAGGAACGCCTTCTATTCTTCCCTGGTTTCTCACCAATTCCTCGATCATTTCGAAGGTTTTCAAAAGAACGGGCTGAACAGCCTGCAGCTGTTCGCCGCCCTTTCGCATGGTGATGTCGTAAACAGATTTCTCAGCAAGCGCAAGTACATCGGACGTTTCAAGTTCGCCGCCATAGGCGTTTTTATGAATTTCATCCGCTGCGGAAATCAGCTTGCGAAGCGTCGATTTTTCATCAACGATTTTTATGTACGCGCCCACGTTGCTCGTTGCAGGAACGCCTCTTGTAAGTTCAATCAGCGTTTCGATTCCGCCGATGGCTTCAAGACGTCCTCTTCGGGTCATTTCTTCAGAAACGGTTACAATATCAATCGGTTTAGATCTGGACGTCATATGAAGCATCGCAGAAAACAGCTCCCGCATTGCAGGATCATAAAAATCGTCCTCATGCAGGGATTCAAGCGCAAGCATTACAGCATCAGCGGACCTGAGCATAGATCCGACGACGCCTTTTTCCGCTTCGATCTGATGCGGCGGGACCATGCCCGCGGTTGTAATCATGTTTCTAACTTCCATATGCGCCTTTTATCCTTTGTACAGCGGTAGTTTATTTGGTTTCAACAATTGTGTTTACGAGCATTCTGACGGCAATACCGGCAGACAGTTTTACATTAACAAAAGACTGACCGGCGGATTTGATGGGCTCTTCCTGTTCGATCTTGCGCTTATCCACATCTATGCCGTGCTGCGCTTTCAAAGCTTCTGCAATCATATCTGCAGTGATGGAACCATAAAGCTTTCCGCCTTCACCCCCGCGCGCCTTGAGCTGAATGACCTTGCCCTTCAGCTCCTTTGCTTTTGCTTCTGCTTCCAGACGCTTTACTTCTTCTCTGTGCGCCTGTGCGCTTTTGGACTTTTCAATCGCGTTCATTGCTTCTGCGGTGGCTTCAATCGCAAACTTTCTGGGAAGCAGGAAATTGCGGCCATAGCCTTCGGATACTTCAACGATCTGATCCTTTTTTCCGCAGCCTTTTACATCCTTTAAAAGAACAACTTTCATTTATTGATCCTCCTTGTTGTTATCTTCGTTTTCTTGATTGTTTTGATCTTCATTTCTTGGCGGCATGTTTCCGTTAACGATCCGCACCTTTGGTATAAAAAGACCGCGTGAACCAAAAAGCGCGCTCATAATTCCGTAAATGGGAAAGAAAGTTCCTGAAACAAAAATCATCAGTGCGAGGAAAAGCGTTCGCTTTCCGGCAGTAACGCCCAATATGCTCAGACGTGAAAGGAAGGATGCGCTGGCCTGTATAAACGCTGCCGAGATGATTGCGGTAATTACTATGAATTTTGCGGAAATACCGGCCTCGGCTGATCTGCCCGCGATAATCAATACAGCGATCAAAACAACGATCAGACCAAGCGTAATCTGCTTAGATAAGCGCCAGCCGCGAAGCGGAACGAACTGAACATTTTCTTCCTTGTGTCTGTGTCTCAGCCAGTTCATCCAAAGAACGCCGACTGCGCCGTTTATTACCGAATACAAAACAATCGTGACCGGCATCGCAAGAGCAAGCGTCTGTTCCATTCCTTCTGAGAGAAGTTCGAGCATATCTTCTGAGGAAATTGCATTTTCCAAAACGGTTTCTTGATTGATCAGAAGGTTTAACTGCTCTAAAAATACATTCTTTGCTTCAGGCGAAAGAGAATTCAGCATCTGATCAAACATTGACTTAAAATACGAGGCAAAATCCTGTCCTGTGAATGCTTTAAGCGCAAAAAGCAGAAGAACAAAAGAGACAAGTTCAGCAATCAATGCATTCCTGACTTGTGAAAAAAACTTAATGCCCTTTTTTGATCCCCAAATCATTACAGCCCCGGGCATGATGCCAACAAGAAGCAGATATCCGGGAATCATCCAGCTGCCGACAAGATAGCCGGTTACAAGCATCGTTAAGGACATAACGACAACGGGAATGATGCCGGAAAATCCATAAAGGAACGCAAGAAGCGGCGAGGAAAATACGGATAATCCGGAAAGATACATGCCTTCCGGGATCAAAAATCCTACTGCGCCGCTTGCGCATGCGCCGAATAAAATGGCAAGCAATACAGAAACGATTTTTTTCAAAATGGAAGAATTGTTCACGAGAACCTCCGAATCGATATAAGTACACTCTATTATAACATAATGCGAAGCGCTTTGCAATAAAAGATAAGCGGCATAACGCATATTCGCGAAATGCCGCTTGACTTTTAATCAGTATTATTCAAGAACGCTGGTGCAGTGCGGGCAGCGGGTGGCTTCCTTGTGGATTTCGCTTTTGCAGAAAGGACAAAGACGAGCGGGCTCCTTGGGCGCTTCCGCCTTTTCTTCCTTCTTTTTCATGTTGTTAAGCTTATTGATTACTTTTACGATAAAGAACAGACAAACGGCAATGGAAGCAAAATTGATTACAGCCTGAAGGAAGGTTCCGTAAGGAATTTCGGTCGCGCCGATCATCCACTTCATGTCGCCGTAATTGTTCTTCTGTGTGATCAGAGAAAGCAGCGGCATAACTACGCTGTTTACAAGAGAATTGACGATTGCAGTGAAAGAAGAACCGATGATCATACCGACGGCAAGATCAATGACGTTTCCTTTAAACGCGAATGCCTTAAACTCGTTCCAGATTTTTCTCATGATACTCCTCTTCCCTTCTGTATGAATTGATTGTATTATATCACAATTTATCCAAGAGGGCACCTGATTTCTTGATTTTTAACAATAATTGTTTACCATATCATAAGGCAAAATCAAGCTTTGAAAGCTTGAAATTCGGATATAAATGATTTAAAATGATAAATTGAACAATTGCATTTACGATACCGGAGGACGGATCTTTATGGCGAGTAGCAAAGCACATCAGAAATCCAAAAAAGCAAAAACGCAAAGCGCATATACGCCCGAGCAAAGGACGAATATGAATCGAATCAGAAGAAAATGGCATTTTGGAACCATCAGGCATTTTTTTCTGGTACTATTTACATTGATTGTTTCTGCCGCGCTTCTTCTTCTCATGCTTTCCTATCAGATTTTTGTTGGACCCTCCCGCGCCGGAAGCGATCTTCTAATTCAAACGCTGATGGAAAGCAGCGCCATGAAATTTTATCCTTATCTTTTCCTGCGCGATGAACAGGTTGAAGCTGCGCTTGAAAGAAATCAGGTTGTTTCAAGCGATGAAGCGACCGATACCAGCCTCATTACCATCAAGAGCAGGAATTCTTTGACCGATACTGAAACCGATGAAAACAAAGCGGAAAAAGATATCGAAATCATTCCTATCATCGGCGCAACCTACAAAGGTTATATGATGATTGTTCAGGATCCGTCAAGAGTATCCGTAGGCGTATGCCACTATCCATTTGTAAAAGAAAAAGGCGGCCTGCGTGTTGAGCAAATCATCGAAAAATACGGCGCGGTCGCCGGTATTAATGGCGGCGGATTTGCAGACGGCGGCGGACATGGAAACGGCGGAACACCGATCGGCATTGTATTTTCTGAGGGCCAGATGATGAGCAAAGCTGACATAGGATATAAAACCGTTGTTGGATTCGACAATAATCACATTCTGCATGTCGGAGAGTTCTCAAATGAAAAGGCGAAGGAAATCGGATTACGGGATGCTGTGGCGTTTGGACCTGCGCTTGTTGTAAACGGACAACCCTCTGTTGTTTCTGGAAAGGGTTCCGGTCTTAATCCGAGATCTGCGATCGGACAGCGGGCGGACGGCGCAGTTCTTATGTTGTCCATTGACGGCCGTCAGGCCAATTCGCTCGGCGCATCTTACGAAGATCTGATTGACATCATGATTGAATACGGAGCCGTTAACGCCTGCAATCTGGACGGAGGATCTTCCACTGCGATGTTCTATAACGGAGAACAGATCAATGACGGTTTGGGCATCACTTCCGGACGCGCCCTTCCGACAGCGTGGATTGTGAAATAGGAGATTTGAAATATGTCTAAGAAATCGAAAGAGAAGCGCCTTTTCAAACGATACAGAAAGGGCAAGCTAATTTTCAGAAATATCCGTTTTTTCATATTTTATCTGATTCTTCTTTGTGCAATCGGATTCGGTTTCTATAAAGTATATCTCTATGTCGACGAATCTCTGACCAACTATGAAAAGGCGCAGAGCAGCTACGTCGCCGAAGATATGGCCAGAATGTTCACGGAAAGAAGATATGAAGCGCTTTACGAGTATGAAGACGCATCGAAGCTTGATATCGAAACCAAGGATGATTATGTTGCCTACCTGAACAAGCTCACTGAAGGCACTTATATTTCCTACAAGGAAGTAGGAACCCGCGAACAGGATGTAAAAAAGTATTCTGTCGCTTCCAACGGCAAGACCTTTGCTTCTTTTACGATCAAAAAAAGCGGTGAACGCCTTGACTGCGGCCTTCTTGGAATCGTAGATCTTTATGAGTTCGGAACGGTATCGACCGATATTATTCAGCCGATCAGCTATCAGGTAACGATTCCTGATGATGCAAATCTTTATGTCAACGGCAATATCGTTGATAGGAATAAAATTATCAAAAGCGGAATTGAAACTTTCGCGACGGGACATCTGCCTGAGGGATATCCTTCCTTCAGCTTATGTACCTACCGTTTTACAGCATCCCTCGGCGTTCCGGCCATTGAGGCAAAGGATATAAACGGAAAAGAAATTGTTCTTAAAGAAACGTCGCAGGATGTTTTTGAAAGCGTTTTCAGCTTCAATGATGAAGAACTGAAACCCGTTCATGAGGAATATATCGTGGACGTTGCAGAAAAAATCTGCATGTTCATGAGCAAGAAAACCTCAAGAGATGTGGTTTTAAGAACGATGCAAAAAGATTCCAAAGCTGCAAAGGCAATCACCGAAACGGATGTCATGTGGCTTACCGAGGCAAGAAAGTTCAGTTTCAGAAATGTTCGCACCGAAAACTACTTCAGCTATTCGGACGATGTCTTCTCCTGTGAACTTTATTTGGACTACGATATCGTGACTAAGAGCAACAATGCTGAAAACACCTATCCGTATCACATCCGATTCTTTGTCCAAAGGGTTGGAAACGAATGGAAGGTATATGATTTCATTTACATCTAATCAAAAAGGAGGCGGGATGGGCTCAATACGAGTTTCTCACCGCTACCTTTTTTGGTTTTGTAAATATGGTTCATCCGCAGACTTGTCATCTGCGGATGATTTCTTTTATGCGTTCTTCGCTTCCGTATCGATTTGCCTGAGCCAATCGCGGATTTTTATATTCTGCGGACAGGCAGCTTCGCAGGCGCCGCAGGATACACACTTTTCAAACGCGGGATCTTCATTATAATGCTTGTAAAGGTTTTCA
>JAZSFI010000430.1:0-3031 GCA_045532135.1 Clostridia bacterium
AGCGAATGCGTTTATAAGATGGCAATCGGAAACGGCCTTGGCTTCAGAAGCGTGAACGATCAGGCCCCTTCAATTAACACAATCGGTGCTATCATCTTAGAATACGCTGATGCAAACGAAACGGAAAACGTCATCGGCTACGTAACGGAAGAACGCATATTCAAGCTTGAAAACGCATCAGTATCAATGGATGAGCTTGAAAAGCTTTACGAAGCCCGACTGGAGAGGGTTTTTCCGACATTGACCAAAGGCGTAAATGAGGGCGAAAATTTTGCATTTGAAACGCCAGCCTCCCCCTATCGCGGAAAGAAAATCGATAAGCCGCTGGTTGTAATTCCCGCCTTCCCCGGAACCAACTGCGAATATGACACGGAACGCGCTTTCCTTTTGGCCGGCGCAGACGTTCAGATCGTTGTAATCCGAAATCAGTCGAAATCGGACGTTGAAGAATCTGCTTTGGAATTCTCCAAAGCCGTTGACAATGCTCAGATCATCTTTATTCCCGGCGGTTTCTCCGGCGGCGATGAACCCGACGGAAGCGCAAAATTCATCACAGCATTTTTCAGGAACCCTGCCGTTCGCGCAAGCACAATGAAGCTTTTGAAGGAGCGTGACGGTCTCATTGGCGGCATTTGCAACGGTTTCCAGGCGCTCACAAAGCTTGGCCTCATTCCCTACGGTGAGATCCGCGAAGCTGAAGAATGTGAAGCAACGCTCACTTTCAATGAAATTGCGCGCCATCAGTCCAAGATTGTCCGAACCCGCGTTTCCTCTAAGCTTTCGCCTTGGCTAAAATACGCAAGTCTTGGTAAAGCTTATGCTGCTCCCATCTCTCATGGTGAAGGCCGCTTTGTAGCCCCTAAGCGTCTGCTTGACGAAATGATTCATAACGGTCAGATTGCTACGCAGTATTCTGATGAAAACGGCAATGCAGCAACCTCAATTACTGATAACCCGAACGGCAGCGTTTTTGCTATTGAAGGCGTAACCTCGCCCGACGGACGCGTATTCGGCAAAATGGCGCATGCGGAGCGTGTTGGTCAGAATCTTCCCCTGTATATAAACGTACCTGGAGATTATGATCTTGGAATGTTCAAGTCCGCTGTGGATTACTTTAAAAACTGATGCACAAAAAAACAGCCGCTTCACGAATGTTTCGTGAAGCGGTTGTTTCTGCGTGCAATTAAATTATAATTTTCACAGTAAAAATACAAGCGCGAATACGGTCAAAACAATTACAAAGGAGAAGTTGTATGCAGAGAATCGTACAATGTATTCTTTTGCACTGCCCGGATAGTGCTTATTGTATTCGCCGAAGGTGATCAGACTTGCAAGGCTCGCAATCAGCGTTCCTGCGCCTCCGATATTTACGCCAAGCAGCAGCGGCGTATAGTTTTCTGTAAATTGGCTTAAAAGGATTGCAGAAGGTACATTAGATATCACCTGACAGGAAAAAACGGATGTGACCAGAGGATTGAGATTCAAAAGATACGAGAAAAATCTTTTTACAGCGTCAATTCTTCCCATATTCCCTGCGAAAATAAAGAAACAGACGAATGTGAAAAGAAGGCCGTAATCGACCATTTTAATTGCCTTACGGTCAAGAATCAAAAGAGATAAAATTACAATAACAATTGTGAGCCAATACGGGACAATTCTGAACACCATCAGAATCGTAAGTGCGAAAAGAATAAGATAAATAATAGTTCTGTTTAAGGGAAGCTTTGTGTCGCCTGTATCAATGATCTTCATACTGTGCTTAGGAATCAAGAAGCAGCAGCCGATGATCATCGCAAGCGCAACCAGAAAGGGTGGAAGCATAATTTCCATAAATTCGCCGGTCGGTATGGCGTATTTTGCGTACATATAAAGGTTCTGGGGGTTTCCAAACGGCGTCAGCATTCCGCCGAGGTTTGCAGCGATATTCTGAAGAATAAATACCGTTGCAACTTCTCTCCGGTCGCCGGAGGTAGAGAAAACATAGTAGCCCAAAGGCAGGAATGTAATCAGCGCCATGTCGTTTGCAATCAGCATGGATCCAAAGAACGTGATAAAAACAAGCGTTACGGCTGCAGTACGGGAGTTTCCCGCAATCAGAATAATACGGCTTGCAAGGATTGCAAAGAATCGAATGTTTTTAAGCGCGCACACAACTGCAAGTGTGCCAAAGAGGCAGCACATTGTCTTTAAATCCACATAGTCCAGGTACGCTTCATCCGGAAGTACAATAAAGGATGTGATAATCGCAGCTGCAATCGCGATGGATAAAACCGTATTTTTCCTTACAAATGCGTGCACCTTTCCAAGCGCACGCATGAATACATTTGTCTTTACAGTATCTTGCACGAATGTTCCTCTTTTCAGGTTTTGATAAGATCACAATATTTGGCGTTCGTGTATTCTTTTAAGTCATCCGCCTTGATGAGTACCTGAACGCCTCTTTGCCCCGCGCTGATGGAAATTGCATCATTGAGGACCGCAGTTTCATCAATATACGTCGGAAATTTTTTCTTCATGCCAATCGGTGAACAGCCGCCTCTGATATATCCGGTAAGCGGGAGTAGCTCAGAAACCTTGATCATTTCTATTTTCTTGTTTCCCGACACAACAGCGCATTTTTTAAGATCCAACTCCTCTGCTACCGGAATAACAAACACGTTTAAGCCGTTTTTATCTCCTCTTGCAACAAGCGTTTTAAAAACACTTTCAACATTGAATCCTAGCGCTTCTGCGGCATGAACACCGCTTAAATCGCTTTCGTCCACATCATATTGGGCAGCTTCAAATTGAATCCCGGCTTTTGTCAAAAGCCGCATCACATTTGTTATCGTCATATTAGATCCTCGATTGCCTCGGCATTTTCATAATCGATTCTCATAAGCGTAAGACCGCAGGCAGGCGCAGTCACGCCTAAATCAAGCCTTGAACCGCTTTCAAGCGCCCGGCGTATGGCGCCTTTTTCAATTTTTCCTGTTCCCACGCCAATCAGCGTTCCGGCAAGAATTCGAACCATATTATATAAAAATCCGTT
>JAZSFI010000261.1:0-2555 GCA_045532135.1 Clostridia bacterium
GCGGCGCACACTGTGTTTTTGATTTCGGGGTTTTTAACCCTTTCTGCGATCGCCGCGCACACGCTTTCATACATTTGGTTCCCGATCGTCGTCTGCGCAAGCACAACGGCGTCTTCCATTTCGGGAAGACACATCGCTTCCTCCTTGGTGGAAACGACATACGCGTTTTCACCTGCCCAGCCGAGCGTTCCCACCACTTCCGGGTGCTCGCGCTTTCCGACCACGATGACCGTCCTTTGCGCCAACGCGGCTTCATGCGCCATATTGTGGATCAAGGTCACGTACGGACAGGTCGCATCGATCACTTCCGCGCGGGAAGAAAGGGCGTCCATTGTCCATTTGTCAACGCCGTGGGAGCGGATCACGCATTTTGCGCCTGCGGGAATCTCCATGACCGCTTCTTTCGCATACACGCCCTGTTTTTCAAGATCGTTAACGGCGTGGCTGTTATGAATCAAGGGACCCAGCGTATACGCCGGAGCTGATTCGATGGCGAGGTTGATGGCTCTTCGCACGCCAAAGCAAAATCCTGCCGATTTGGCTACGGTTACGCGCGCGATGAAAACACATCTCCTTTCGTCATCCAATACGAAAAAAGCCTATCATTCCAACATTCGATATGATAAACCTTTTTCCTGCCGAAATACAACAGAATATTGATGATTTAACAAATAATTATCCTTTTTTGAGGGAAATCATGGCTTCACGGATGCGTTCGCTGGCTTTGCCAATCGTTACCGCGTCGCATTTTCCGCCAAAGTCGCCAAGATCCACACGCTTGCCGATCACAAGGCGCATTTTCCGAAACGGCTTGTAGTTTCCGATGATATACGCAGGAATGACCTCTGCTCCGGTTCTGAGGGCAATCATTGCAACGCCGTTTTTTGCTTCGTGCATTTCGCCGTCGGTAAAACGGGTGCCTTCCGGAAAAATGCCCATCGCCTTGTCTTCGCCCAGAAGCTTAAAGGCGGTGCGGATGGCAGTCAGGTCGTTTTGTCCGCGCGCCACAGGGAAAGCGCCGAGCGCGGAGAGAATTTTTCCAAGGAGCTTCACGTTAAAAAGTTCTTTTTTTGCCATAAAGTGCATTTTGCGTTTTATATAGGTCGCCAGCGCCAACGGATCCTGAAGCGACTGATGATTTGCGCAGAGAATCGCTTTTCCGGAAAGCGGCATATTTTCCTTTCCCTCCACCTTAAACGGATGGACAATCTGGCTGAACACATAATAAAGGCTTGTACACAGGGAATAAAACGCCTTGTTCACGTCTTATGCCTCCAATCTTTCCTTTAAAAGCGCAATAATCGTATCAACGACCTGCGTTTGAGTCATATTGGTGGAATCGACGACAATGGCATCCTCCGCCTGAATCAGCGGAGAAACCTCGCGCGTCATATCGTTTTTGTCGCGCTCGATGCACTCTTTAAGGACAACATCGAAATCGCACGCTTCGCCTTTATTGACGCGCTCCTCATACCGCCTTCTGGCGCGCTCGCGCACATCAGCCGTCAGGAAAATTTTGAGCGTTGCCTCGGGCAGAATGCAGGTGCCCGCGTCGCGTCCGTCCACAAGAAGGGAAACGCCCTTGGAAAGCGCCTGCTGACGCTCGACCATCTTTTTTCTCACATAGGCAATCTTTGTGACGTCGCTGGCCGCGTCTCCGATTTCCTTTGAGCGGATGAGCTTTGAAACATCCTCGCCCAGAAGGTACGTTTTCTGGTCGCCGTTTTCATATTGAACGTCAATTTGAACTTCGTCCATGCGCGCTTCAACAGCGCTCATATCCTTGACATTGACGCCGTTTCTGAGCATATAAAGTCCTACCGCGCGGTACATTGCGCCCGAATCCAGATGCATGATGTTGAGTTTTGCCGCAACATCGTCCGCTACGCTGCTTTTGCCTGCGCCGCAGGGACCGTCAATGGCAATGGAAAACACTTTTTCGTTATTCATTCTTGCCCGCCAGTTCCGCGATCGCGCGCGCCATGATGCGCGTGGAAAGCATCATTTTTTCGATATCAAGCGATTCGTCCGCCATATGGCACGGATCCGGATCGCCGGGGAAATTGAGGCCGAAGGCAACCGTGTTGGGCATGCATCTGGAATAGGTGCCGCCGCCGATGGCAAAGGCATAGCCGGGCTTTCCGGTTGCATCGGAATAGGCTTTTATGAGGCCCTTGACCAGCTTGTGATCCTTGGGTACATGATGCGGGCCGTGAGAGCCGCGCTTGATTAAGTACATGCCGTAGGGTGCGATCGCCTCTACCGCCTGACCGCACATAATGGTCTCGTTGGCGCACAGGGGATAGCGGATGTCGAGCATCGCCGTAAAACACTCGCCGTCATAGCGAAGAATGCCCAGGTTACAGGTGAGCTTTCCGCTTTCTTCATCTTCGATGGCGATTCCGAGGCTTTCGCCGTGTCCTTCGATGCCGATGACATTGGCGACGCCCTGAATCGCTTCCTTGCAGCCTCCGCCCGCGCCCAGCTCGCTGAGGGCAACCAAGAGCATGCCTGCGGCGTTTTTGCCGAGTTCCGGCATGGACGCATGCGCCTGC
>JAZSFI010000043.1:0-6596 GCA_045532135.1 Clostridia bacterium
TGCTTTCAATTTCCGCTTCCCTTCCGCCAAAATCCTTTAAAAGCGCATCCAGCTGTTTTTGAAGGCGGCTTGCGCATTCCTCTACGCCGATATCCGCGGGATTCGTGGCTTCGCCGATAATCTTTTGTAAAATGTGTCCGTCTCTTGTCGCTAAAACCAGCGCGGTTTTCGTACCGCCGCCGTCAATACCGATCAGCATATTTCTCGCTTCCCCTCGCAATTTGTATATAGTTTACACAAAAATCGAAAGAAAAGCAATAGAATTTGTGTCATTTGTGTGCGCAAAGTTCGATTTTATGCTATAATAGAGAAAGTATAATATCCGGAGGGATGCATATGGCAAAGGCATGCGTTTTAACCGGCCTTGACAATTTAAAAAGCGTACATGAAAAACTCAGCGGAAAGCGCATCGGACTTATGACGCATCCGTGCGGCTTTGACAGAAATCTCAAAAGCGCCATCGACGTGATTTATGAAAACTACAACTTAACCGCCCTCTTCGCCTGCGAGCACGGCATTCGCGGCGACATGCAGGCGGGCGACGAAGTTTTAAATGAAGTGGACAAGGAAACGGGCGTTCCCGTATTTTCGATGCACGGAAAAATCAAGATGCCGACCGATGAAATGATGGATCAAATCGACGTGATGGTTATCGACCTTCAGGACGTCGGCGCAAGGTTTTACACCTATCTTTACTCCATGGCCAACGCCATGATTGCCTGCGCAAAAAATCAAAAGCCCGTCGTCATTCTTGACCGCATCAATCCCATCGGCGGCGAAGTCGTTCAGGGAACGCTTCTTGACGAAGCCTTCCACTCCTTCGTCGGCGAATACGCCGTCCCTACGCGCTACGGACTTACCATCGGCGAATTTGCGTATTTCGTAAAGGACCATCTGCGTCTGGACATCGACCTCACCGTCTCCCGCCTTACCGGCTGGAAGCGGGACATGCTCTGGTCGGATACGGACAGCGTCTGGACGCCGCCCTCCCCCAACATGCCGACGCCCGAAACCGCGCTTATGTACATCGGCACCTGCATTTTCGAAGGCACGAATCTTTCCGAAGGCAGAGGAACCACCACGCCCTTTGAGCTTGTCGGCGCGCCCTTTATCGACGCGGGCAAGCTTGAAAAGCGCATGGGAAGCTTTGATCTTCCGGGCATCGCCTGTCTGCGCGCAAGCTTTACTCCCACCTTCTCCAAATGGGAAGGGCAGCTGTGCTCCGGCGTTCGAATCCGCGCTTTGAATGGAGAAGCCGATGCGTTCAAGGCGGGCCTGTATCTTCTGGATACCATCCGCGACATGTATCCAAACGACGTTCAGTTTCTCGGAAACACCGCACTTGCCGGCATCAACCTTCTGCTCGGAACGGATGACTACAGGTCGGGACGAATGGATGCAGACGGACTTATAAATAAGCATCTTCCGCTTATTCAGCAGTTCAAGGAAACCAAAAAGAAATACCACCTGTATTAAGGAGGAAGCAATATGACGATCCGAAAAGCGATTTCAACCGACCGCGCCCAGATTTTTTCCCTCTGGAACGACAGCTGCGAAAAAAACGAGGTCGTTTATAAGCCGCTGACCGAAGAAAGATTCCGCGCGCTTTTTGAAGAAAATCCCCATTACGACGGCGAATACGATTTTGTCGCAGAGGAAAACGGCGAAATCATCGGCTTCATCTCCGGCAGCGAAAAGAAAATTTTCCTCCCCGGCGAGACCAGGGAAAACACGCCCGGCTTCCTGACTGCGATTTTCGTAAAGGATGGAAAGCGCAAGGAAGGCATCGGAAAAGCGCTTCTGAACGCCCTTGAAGACGCGTTCCGCTCAAACGGTAAAAAAAGCGTCGTTTCTTCGGGCAATAATCCCGTCAACCTCGCTTGGTTCATTCCCGGAACGCCCGGGCACGACCACAACAACGCCCCCGGAACGGACGTAGACTGCGCAGGCTACGAATTCCTTCTGAAAAACGGCTACAAGGATCTGCACCGCGAAGTCGCGATGTATCTGGATCTTTCCAAATATGAGTGTTCCCCCGAAATCGAGGAAATCCGCGCGCGCTTAAAGAAGGAAGAAAACATCTATGTCGGCCGCTACGATACGAAATGGGCATGTGAATTTGACGGCATGTGCGACCGCGTCGGCAGCGAATACTGGAGAAAGGTTTTACAGGATGAAACCGCAAAGGAAAACCCGCGCGTAATTCTGACCGGCGTTTTCGAAAATCACATCGTCGGCTTTACCGGTCCCGTTGACAAGGAGCCTTCCGGACGCGGATGGTTCACCGGCATCTGCGTAGATCCGAATTTCGGAAAAAAAGGCATCGCAACCGTGCTTTTCAATGATCTTATGCGCGAATTCGTAGAAGAGGGCGCTCAGTTTTCCACCCTCTTTACAGGCATTGACAACCATGCCCAGCGCCTTTACAAGCGCACGGGCTTCAATGTAAAACGCACCTTTGCCATCATGAAAAAAGAGCTTTAATAAACAGGAGGACACATACATGCTGAACGGAAAGAAAGTTATCATGGCGGTCGGCGCACATACGGGAGACGCGCAGCTTACGATGGGAATGCTTCTGGCAAAGCACGCGCAGATAGGCGATCACGTGATCATCGTGGATTTGACCGCAGGCGAACGCGGCTGTCCCGCCGGACAAACCCCTGAGGAATTCAGAAAATACAACATTGAATGCGCGAAGAAATTTGCAGATGAGCTCGGCGGAGAAAGCATCGTGTTTGACGTTCCCGATGGAGAACTTTACGACAGCAAGGAAATCGAATTAAAGCTCGCGCGCCTCATGCGCGAAAAGCAGGTGGACGCGGTTCTGTATCACTGGAAAAAGTCCATCCATAAAGATCACATTCAGGCGCACATTATCACCGACAACGCCATCTTCTTCGCTTCCCTCCCCACCTTCGATATGGACGGCCTTGCGCCCGCGCCGATCAAAAGCTTCATGTGCGCAGAAAACTGGGAAGACGCCGAGGACTTTGAGCCCTATTACTATTTCGATGTAACGCAGGCCTACCCCCTGTGGGAAAAGGCGGTAAAGCATCTGTGGCTCACCGAGCACTCCACCTCCATGAAATACCTGAAATACTACGACGCTCTGTCCATCACCCGCGGCTGTCTGATCAGAAAAGACCGCGCCACCGCCTTTGCCACCACCGGAAGCAAGCGCACAGTGCTTGAAAACCTGTAATAAAGGAGAATCCGAATGAAAAACGCTTCCCGCACCCGCAGAAAAAGCGCTCTTTTTGAGAAAGACCCGGACGTACTTCCGTTTTTTTCCATTCACCCCAAAACCAAGGCCGGTACCATCGTCCGAATCGCGATATCCGTATTCTGCCTGCTCGCGCTCCTTCTCGCATTTCTGATGAAAAAAGGTCTTATGTTCATTTGGTTCCAGAAGTATTCCTATCTTATGTATCTCGTGCCGATGGCAGGCCTTGTGCTTTTGATCTGCATCGCCCTTTTTAAGCGCATGAAGACCATGTTTATGAAAATCGGCCTTCCGGGCATAATCCTGTTTATCGGTTTCTCCGTGTTTCTGACCTTAGGAAGCATGATGAGCTATACCTCGAATCTCTCGCTCATCCCCACAACGGGGATTGAAAACGACGGACACAAAGTGATTCTCATGCGCGCCTGCGCAGAACCTGACGGCACAGAATACGTTGCAAACGAAAACGGCGTGGAAATGCCCAAGTATCCCGTGGCGCTGGACGCTTATGTCTATACCGCGCGCGTGCCTGAAGCAGCCGAGGGCATTTCCTATACGATCGAAGGCGAAATCCGGGTGCCGAGCAGCGAAAGCACGCAGTTTGAAGTAAAGGAAGAATGGCTCAATGACCATACGCTGCGCTTGTATCTTTCCAAGGATACAAGCGGCGAGGGTAAGGGCGAAATCAAGGTCGTTTTCTCCGAAGGCGAAACCACACCCGCATCACCCGAAGCAGGCGAGAATCTGATCTACCGGAATTCCTTTGAAAAGAACGGACATAAAGTCAGCCTCTATCGCGAAAGCGGTAAGATTCATACAACCGTTGATTCCTACATGCTCATGGCGGAAGAGGATTTCAAACAGGTTCTCTTCGCATATCCCCGCAAGCTGGGCGTTTTTGCAAAGATCAACGCCAAAACGGAAGGCTTTATTGAGATCGCGCCCCACGGTGTTTTAAACGCAATCCAGTGGGAGTGGATCGAAAAGGATCAGGTCGCGCGCCTCACGCCTTCCGAGGACAGCACGGACGTAACCGGCTCCATCACCATTTACTTTAACGAAACGGTTGACCCCTCAAATGCCGAATCGGTTCAGAACAGTGCAACGCCCGCAGAAGCCGCCGAATAAAGGCAACAAAAAAACGCCGATGCATCAAAACATCGGCGTTTTTTTGTTTGCCTCATCGTTCGTAGATTTCCGTAATCAGTCTGGTTCCGTCATCCGAAACATAGGTATGAATCAGAAGCGTTCCATAGCCGGTATAGCGGAAGCGGAAGTCGTGACCCGCATTATAGTCAGTCACAATCGCGTCTTCTCTGCTGTCCACATAACTTTGGTTGAACCGGTGGTCGTAGGTTCTTTTTTCAAGGAAATAGATGGAATTGAGATCCTTGATGGCAAGATAGATGCTTGAAGCAACCTGCGCAACGCCGCCGCCTGTTACGATAATACCTCTGCCGTTTACGGCATTTCCAAAGCCGTTGGCCTGCGTGCGCGGGCCTACCAGCTGATTAAAGGAGAATTCTCCGTAATAGTTGAGCATCGTTAAATCCACAGCTTCCGCCGCGCGGCGCACATTGTTTTTAAGACTGTTGGTGCCGGATAAAACAATCGTCGAGTATCCGATCAGGCGTCCTTCGAAATTCCCATTCAGAACGGGCGTTACGGAAATGGTGCAGTACAGATAGCTTCTGGACGCCCACATCTCAACATGCATATCACCCGCTTCGTTATAAAACGAAAAGTCTATGCCGTTTGCGTAATCCACAACCACGGCGTCATATCCGGAAGAGGTATAGGACTGCCTGAACTGATCATCCCACGTCCTCTTTTCGGTATAGCTAATGCCGTTCAGCTGACTGACCGCCAGATACAAGGTCGTTGCAACCTGACCTACGCCGCCGCCGCGTGTAACTACGCCGCGTCCGTTCACGGCATTTTTGAATCCGTATTCCGCCGTGCGCGGGCCAACCCATTCGTTAAAAGAGAAATAGTCTCCGAATCCGATGTCAAAGTTTGCAAGACGGCTGACAGCCACGTTGATATTCGTAAGCTGCGCGCTTGAGGCGTAAAAAAGATTCGTGGAGCCGGTTACGCTGTGGCTTGAGCCGCCCGGATAATAATTCCCCCATCCGTCAGACCAGCTGTCCGACCAACTGTCTCCCCAGTCCGCCATAGCGTTGGGACACAGTGCAAGGATAAAGGACAAAACCAAAGCAACCGAAAGAATCTTTTTCATAATCTTTATCCTCCTTGTTGGTTTCTATGTCCTTTAGACGATGCGTTTTCCACCTTTGTTCCATGTTTTGCCCGTATTTTGCCAAACAAAGCAGCCTGATCTTCATATACTTTCGAAAAATCGTACATTTTCAGCGGTTGCTTTTTCCGTAAAATTGTGCTATTCTGTATAAAACATATTTTTCGAAAGCAGGTATACGCCATGAAAAAAATCCTTGCATTTCTGATTGCCATTTTGATGATGGTAAGCGCATGTGCATTTGCTGAAACCGCCTCGCCCGCAGAACCGCTTCAGGAAGGCGAAATGTATTTCCACGGCTACATCAATCCGGACATCGGCTATTATGTCGGCGTACCCGCTGAGTGGGCGCTGATCGGTCTCAACTCCACGCCCGACAATCTCACTCAGGCACGTGAAATAATGGGACACACGGATGTAACCGCGCTCCTTGAAAATCTCAACAAGGAAAACAACATCCTTTTCTCGATCGCATCCACCGGCGAACAGATGGTTCTCACCTATGGCCTTTCCGACGGCATCACCGCTGACCGCCTGTCCGAGGAGATCGGCGCTTTTAAGGCAATGCTTCAGGCTGCCTTTACCGGCATCGAATTCAAAGAGGATTCCGGCCTTTTTTCCGTAAACGACCTAACGCAGGTTCTCTACATCGGCGCAAAATACAAAAGCCATGATGTTTCCCAGTACTTCCTGCCCGCCGGCTCCACCATCTTTGTTTTCACCTTCACGGATGTTGAAAAGGACATCGAGAAAGCCGTAATCAGCTCTTTCAGAATGGACGATGAACTGATTGCAGGCTAACTTCAAAAATAAAAACTCGCAGGAATTAAACTGCGAGTTTTTTTTGCCCAAAAATTTCAGTCCGCCGCGCGAAGAAGCGCAACTGCGACATCGTTAACGTTGGTGCCGGTCGGCCCCGTAAAAATGAGTCCGCCGACTTCGTTCAGCGCATGGTATGCGTCGTTATATTTCAATACCTTATGGATTTCAATGTTTTTCTTTTTAAGTTCCTTTGCCGTATCGCCGTCCGCATAGCCGCCGGCAGCATCGGTCGGGCCGTCGGTGCCGTCGCTGCCAACGCTGGAAACCAAGTCGGATCGTAGCCATGTCGTT
>JAZSFI010000135.1:0-2871 GCA_045532135.1 Clostridia bacterium
CATTCAGGCCGGCGTTCTCGGCGGCGACGTAAAGGACGTTCTGCTTCTTGACGTAACGCCCCTGTCCCTGGGCATCGAGACCCTGGGCGGCGTATTCACCCGCTTGATCGAGCGCAACTCCACCATCCCCACCAAGAAGAGCCAGGTCTTCTCCACTGCCTCTGACGGACAGCGCTCCGTAGACGTACACGTTCTTCAGGGCGAGCGTGAAATGGCGCAGTACAACAAGACCCTCGGCCGCTTCCAGCTGGACGGCATCGCGCCCGCGCCCCGCGGCGTTCCCCAGATCGAAGTAACCTTCGACATCGACGCCAACGGCATCGTGCACGTATCCGCCAAGGATCTTGGCACCGGAAACGAGCAGAAGATCACCATCACCGCTTCCTCCAACATGTCCGAAGAGGACATCAAGCGCGCCATGGACGAGGCCGAGCGTTACGCCGCTGAAGACAAAAAGCGCAAGGAAGAAGTTGAGACCGTCAATCAGGCCGACAACCTCATCTATCAGACCGAGAAGACCATGAAGGACATGGAAGGCAAGCTTGATCCCGCCGACAAGACCACCCTTGAAACCGAACTTGCCGAATTCAAGAAGGTTCGCGAAGGCAACAATGCCGATGAAATCAAGGCAGCCATGGAGAAGTTCACCCAGAAGTCCTATGAGATCTTCGGAAAAGTCTACCAGCAGGCCAATCCCGAAGGAAATCCCGGCGCGGGCTTCAACGGCCAGCAGGGCGGTCAGGACGACGGCACCGTTGAGAGCAACTTCACCGATAACTAACTGAAAATTTCACCGCAACAGATGCGATTTCACAGCGCGAAAGTCGGTATATTTCCGGCTTTCGCCGTTGTGTTGATTTAAGATTTGACATAAAGAGGTGTGGAATTTGGCAAAGCGGGATTATTATGAGGTGCTTGGCCTTGAAAGAAATGCCGACGATGCGGCAATCAAAAGAGCGTATCGTCAGATGGCCAAAAAGTACCATCCCGACGTCAACCCCGGCGACAAAGAAGCGGAAGAAAAGTTCAAGGAAGCGAATGAAGCGTATTCCGTGCTTTCCGACGCGCAAAAACGCGCCCGCTACGACCAGTTTGGTCATGAAGAGCCCGGTCAGGGCAGCGGATTCGGCGGTTTTGATGGCTTTGGCGGCTTTGGCGGGTTCGGCGGCTTTGATGATATATTCAATATTTTTACCGGCGGCGCAACGGGCGCCCGCAGAAACGGCCCCGTACAGGGCGACGATATCCGTATCGGCGTATCATTGACGTTTGAAGAAGCGGCAAAGGGCTGCGCAAAGGAGATCAACCTCGTTCGCACCGAAACATGCGAAGAGTGCAAGGGTACGGGCGCAAAAGCCGGCACCAAGCCGGTCAGCTGTACGCGATGCAAGGGAACCGGCGTTGAAACGGTCATTGCAAATACCGCTTTCGGCCGCGTTCAGAACAGACGCGCCTGCTCTGTTTGTCAGGGCAAGGGTCAGACGGTTTCGGATCCCTGTCCCAAATGCGCAGGCAAGGGCAAGATCCGCACCTCTAAGCGCAGAAGCGTGAATATTCCCGCGGGCGTTGACGAGGGAAACATTGTAACCGTATACGGTCAGGGACACGCCGGTGACAACGGAGGTCCTGCGGGCGATCTTCAGCTGATCATTTCCGTAAAACCCCACAAGCTTTTCATGCGCAACGGTTCGGATATGTTTATCGATGTTCCGATTTCCTTTACGCAGGCGGCGCTGGGCGCGGAAATCGACGTTCCGACGCTCGATAAGCCCATCAAATACACCATTCCCGAAGGCACGCAGCCCGGCGCGCAGTTCCGCGTCCGCGGCATGGGCATTCCGAATGTCAGAACCTCCAACAAGGGCGATCTTTACATTAATGTCAAGGTGGAAGTGCCCAAGAAGCTCACCGACAAGCAGAAGGAAATCCTTCGCATTTTCGATGAGTCCACCACCGGCAAGGAATATGAGCAGAAAAAGTCGTTCTTTGACCGCGTGAAGGAAGCGTTTTCCTAAAAAGGAAGGGGGACATACACCCAATGGACTGGATGAAGATCACCGTGCTTACGACTACTATCGCAAGCGAAATAGTCAGCCAGATGCTGATTGATGCGGGCAGTCAGGGCACGATTATCGAAGATAAAAACGACGTTCAGATGAACCAGCGTCCCGAAGGACAGTGGGACATCATTGACGAAGAGATTGCAAGAAAAATCGGCGACGACGTCAAGGTAACCGGCTTTTACCCGATGGACAACCGCGCCCCGGACACGCTTTCTTACGTGAAGGACAGAGCGCGGGAGCTTCCGAATCTGGCTCCGGGCATTGACCTTGGAAAACTGGAAGTTTCCATGTCCACCATCGACGATGAAGATTGGGCGGAAAACTGGAAGAGCCAGTATAAGCCCTTCAGACTCGGAAAACACATCGTCATCCGTCCCGGCTGGGAAGAATATGACGCTGAGCCCGACGATAAGGTCGTTACCATCGACCCGGGCATGGCGTTTGGCACCGGAACGCATGAGACGACCGGCATGTGCGTAAGCCTCGTTGAGGAATATGTAAAAAGCGGCATGGACGTCATTGACGTTGGAACCGGCACGGGCATTCTGGCCATTGCCGCGGCGCATATGGGCGCAAAGCATGTGCTTGCAAGCGACATCGATCCCATGGCGGTACGTGTTGCTGCGGAAAACATTGAGATCAATGGTTTTTCCGATGTGATCGAAGCCCGCGAAGGAAATCTTCTGGAAGCGGCTGATACGACGGCGGACGTTGTGATTGCAAATATCATTGCCGACGTCATCATCATGATCGCCGCGCCCGTTCGCGCATTTGTACGGGAAGGCGGCGTGTTCATCTGCTCCGGCAT
>JAZSFI010000540.1:0-4758 GCA_045532135.1 Clostridia bacterium
GAAACAATGCTGCCCATCATCAATCTCCCGGAAGCAGAATAATTTCTAGGCAAAAGTCGGATCTGCCATTTTTTGGCAGATCCGATTTTATTTGCAAACCAATGCACACATGCTTATAAACAACGGTTCACAGCGTTATTATGCAAGCCTCTTTTTTGCCATATTAATGTCTTATTTGCCCCCTGCGAATATCACATGCCTGCACTTGAAGAAATCGAAAATTAATGCTATACTGTTTAAGATAAAGGTATCTGTGTTTCTGTTATATTTATCTTTTTTCACGAAAGGTCGATTCAGGTGATAAAACACGTTTCTTATATATCGGACGGTACGATCAGCTATTTGAAGCAGCAGTTTCCGTCGTATGCAGACGCTTGGCTGGACGCACTGGACGATGCGCTCAAACGCCTGATGAAAAAATGGCAGCTGTCTTTCACGGGACACGAGCGGAACTCCCGCTTCGGAACGATTCTGTATGCCCAAAGCAAGGATTACGGAGAAGTTGCAGTCAAGATTGTTCCGTGGTTTTGTCCGAGGCTCAAAAGCGAAATCGAATGCTACAGAGCGCTTCCCTATCGCGAAATGTGCCGTCTTTTTGATGTGGACGAAAATCTGGGCGCGATGCTTCTGAAATACGTAAAAGAATCCGATGATTTTGATCATGCAGGCAAAGCGCTTGTGTTTGAGTCTTTATGCGCGCAGAAAAAGCGTGCGCACGAAGAAGATCATCCGCTTTTATATTCCTATCGCGAGGTTCTTTCAAGCGTTCTTCAAAATGCCAAGAACGTTATAAAAAGCAAAAACGACGAAAAGCTTTTCGATTTCCTTCCTTCGATTCAGAAAGCCGAAGCCGCATACTCTCTTTTTGAAAACGACGAAAAATACATAATACACGGCGACGCACATGAATATAACATGCTTGGGAGCAAAAACGGTTGCGTCCTGATCGACCCCCTGGGCTATATTGCTCCGTTTGCGTTTGAATACGCGCGGTTTTTGGGAACGGCGATGAAGGAAAACGAAATGCAGGATGAAGAATTTTTCCGTCTCTCGGAAAAGGTCTTTCACGGAAACGGTGATTTCAGAAAAAACCTCACCGCGTTTTCCATCGACGTAACCCTTCGCGCCTGCAACACGTTTATCGAAGGCAATACCTATGAGGAAATCCTCTTTGCTGCTTCCTGGGCCAAACGCGCCTGGGCTTATCTTGAAAAAATGTAAATCATCTGGGAGAGATGTAAAATGGCCATTCGGGAAAGCATTGCAAGAATGCGCAGAGACATCAAAGCTGCCTATAAATCCGAGGACACTGAAGAATTTTTCGATCGGATTTTCACCAAGCCTCTTGGCTATCTTTGGGCAAGATTTTTCATTCACATCGGCTGGACACCCAACATGGTCACAATCCTTTCCATGGGCATCGGGTTTGTGGGCGGACTTCTGTTTTATCCAGATAATTTTAAAATCAACCTAATCGGTGTTCTGCTCGTCATCTGGGCAAATATTCTGGACTCAACCGACGGTCAGATGGCGCGCTTAACCGGCATCAAATCCACCCTCGGGCGCATACTGGACGCGCTTTCAACGAGCGTGTGGTATGTAGCCATATATGTCAGCCTGTGCCTGCGCCTTATGAACGATCCCATTCCGTTTATGGGTGGGCGCACATGGAGCGGCTGGATCTGGGTGATTGCAGTCGTCTGCGCCGTGTTCGGACACGAGCGCCAATGCATGATGGCGGATTATTTCAGAAACATCCACCTGTTTTTCTTAAAAAACAAGCACGGAAGCGAGCTCGATTCGTCCCTTGAAATCGCGCGCCTTCGCGCCTCGCTCCCCTGGAAGGGCGCGCGCTTTCAGAAAACCTATCTGTTCTTCTACGGCATCTACACTTATATTCAGGAATTGACCACGCCGAATTTCCAGCGGCTGATGAAGGGCATCCGTGAAACGGGCGCGGAAGCATCCCCCGCAGTTCGCAATGAATATCTTGAAAAAAGCCGAAAATACATTCAACTTACCAACATCCTTACCTTCAACGCCCGCGCATACACGCTTTTTGGCTGTCTTCTGATCGGCGCGCCCATTCTGATCTTCCCGATCGAATTGATCCTGTTCGGATTTATACAGGGCTATATGATCCGTTCCTACGAAGCGATCGCCGCCGAGGTTCTTGAAAACAACCGCCTGCCCGGATGCAATACGCCGCCTGCCAAACGCAAGCGTTACCCGGTGTTTTTCTTTGCCATCGGCGTTCTTGGCGTAATCCTTCTGCTCGCCAAGACCGATTTAAACAGCATCGACTGGACGAACATCCTTTCCACCGTTTACATCTGGCTTCCCACGCTGATTGCGCTGTGGGCGCTGATTTACCTTCTGCATTCATTCGCCTACGCCGCAATCATGGGCAAAGACAGCAAAAAAATCCCCTTCTTCCAGCTGTTCAAAGTGGTCATTTCAGGCTTTGCCATCAACCATGTAACTCCTGTCGGCATGGTCGGCGGCGAACCGTACCGTATCATGGAATTAAAGCCCTATATCGGAACGGAAAAAGCCACGGCCGCTACGCTTACCTTCACCGTCATGCACACCTTCTCCCATCTTATTTACTGGATGACGGGTGCAATTGTCTTTCTTTGCCTGTACTTTTTCTCCGTCGGCGCATTCCCAGCGATTATCGCCATCATCCTTGCGCTTCTTGGAATCCTCCTCTGCACAATGTTTTCAAAAAGCGGAAAAAACGGTCTTGCGCTTCCCGCGCTTACGCTTTTATCCCGAATTCCGCTTTTGGGAAGGCCCTTTCAGCGTCTGATCGAAAACAAGCTTGAAACCCTTCAGAACATCGATCGCGAAATGAGCGCGTTCCGCATCCGCAAGCGCGATTTTATCGTCACAACAGCGCTTGAATTCATAACGCGCATGCTGGAGCCCGTCGAGTTTTACATCATCTTCCGCCTTTTGAACGTCGATATATCCTATTTCGCCTGTGTGGTTGCGCTCGCCTGTGCGTCGCTGCTTGGAAATCTTATGTTCTTTGTGCCCATGCAGGTCGGTTCAAGAGAAGCGGGTCTTGCGCTTGCGCTTTCGTGGAGCGGCGTTGCTTCGCCCTTCGGCGTAACCGCGTCCCTTCTTGCGCGTCTGCGCGAAATCTTCTATATCGCATTGGGCGTAATCGCTATGCTCATCAAGGGCTCGTCCGGGCGCGATGAAAGAAGCGCAGAAGCGCCTGCGCAAGCGGGAGAAACATCCTTAAAACCCGATAATACACCGGATGAACCCATCCTGAAAACGGAGGAAGCAGAATGAACGCGGCGCTCATCCTCTCCGGCGGAAGCGGACAGCGCTTCAAAAGCGCGCTTCCCAAGCAGTATCACAAAATCCTCGGCCGCCCTGTCATCGAATACGTGATCGAAGCGGCGGTAAACGCCGAAAAGATCGACTGCGTGTTGGTTGCAGGCGCGTCCTGTCCGCAGCTTTTAAAAATCCTCAATAAATACCCCATGGTCAAGTCTGTTCCCGGCGGCAGGAAACGCAACGAAACGATTTTAAGCGGCTTGCATGCGCTTAAAACGCTTTCCTGCAAGCGCGTAATTATTTTAGACGCTGTGCGTCCGCTTGTGACAAGCGAACTGTTAAACACCTATATTTCCCTCCTTGAAGAGGGGCAGGAAGCTGTTTCCACCGTCCAGCCGATTACGGACAGCCTGGGCTGTCTGGACGCGCACGAAGTGGACCGGAGCCGCTATTACCTCATGCAGTCGCCGGAAGCATACGATTTTGACCTTCTTTACAAGCATTTCGATCCCGAAAGCCCTCTGACAGAGGTCGCGCACCAGCTTCCAAAGGATCTGAAGCTTACGCTCTATCGGGATTTCCCGGAAAACCCCAAGCTCACCTATCCGTGGGAAAAAACCTATATTGCGCATTCACTGCGCCAAAGGAGAAAGCATGAAGCGTGAAGCAACGGTCGTCCTTCACAAAGGAAAACTCTGCGCTCTGATCGTGCGCTCGGAAGCCTGCGGCGATTGTCACGCATGCGATTTCGGAAAAAAAGAGGAAATGCATTATCCTCTGCCCGAAGGGAATTATAAAGCCGGCGACAAAGTTATGATTGAAATCAGCGACCGCGCGCTCGGACGCGCCACGCTGATTGCCTATGGTTTTCCGCTTCTATGCATGCTTTTGGGTCTTTTGCTTGGCGCAATTCTTTTTAGCGCCGAATGGGCGCAGGCGGCAAGTGCGCTGTCCGCCCTTCTCATCGGCTGGCTGATCATTCGCATAACCGAAAAAAAGCGCGGCAGGAACCAGCTCTATGCCTGCCGCACCGAAAAAATCAAAACAGCACAGGAGGAATAGCATATGCTCCAGTTTACTGCTGAATCTATGAAGGAAGAAAATCTGTCCGGTCTCGTGCTTGTCGATTTCTGGGCGCCGTGGTGCGGTCCGTGCCGCATGGCTGCTCCGATTCTGGAGCAGTTAAGCGAAGAATACGAAGGCAAAGTCACCTTTGGAAAGCTGAACATCGACGATTATCCGGAAGTCGCCGTTTCCCTGGGCGTGATGAGCATCCCCACCCTCATCCTCTTTAAAGACGGAAAGGAAATCGACCGCATCATCGGCATGATGGGCAAACCCGCCTTCAAGGCAATGGTAGAAAAACACCTGGTCTGACGACCGGGTGTCAAGCCATCAAAAAAGTACCTTTTTTGATGGGAAGGGCCGATCCCCTGAAATCCTTCGGGATTTCCGGGCGGGGAT
>JAZSFI010000267.1:0-4463 GCA_045532135.1 Clostridia bacterium
GGCGAACCCGGCGGCACGGCGGGTATGCCGATCATCGAGGTGATGAAGGCGCGGGGCGTGACAAACTGTGCGGTGGTGGTCACGCGCTATTTCGGCGGAATTCTGCTGGGGGCGGGCGGCTTGGTACGCGCGTATTCTCAGGGCGCGGCTGCGGCTGTCAACGCATGCGGCGTGGGCGTGATTCATCCAACGGCGCGCTATATCATGGAGATTCCGTACCCATCGCTTGGAAGAGTGGAATATTTCCTGAAATCTCAGCCCGTCATCGTGGAAGACAAGGCGTTTTCGGATGCAATCGTCATGACGATGATTGTGAAATGCGAAGATGAGGAAAAATTCGTGAGCGATATTGTTTCAGCAACCGACGGCAAAATTGAACCAATACGAATGGAAGAGATGTATCTGGCATGGAAAGAATAGGAAACAGGAAGAAAATTTTCTATACCGCCTGCGTGTTTTTAAGCATGTGGGTTTTGTCGGCGACGCATGCCGCAATGGGATATCTGAACACGTCCGTCATTGAATACTACTCGCTTGAGGGCGCAGTCAAGGGGCTTCCGGGCTCGATCAATACGGTTCTGAGCATGATTGCGTTTATGCTGGTCATTTTCATGATCGGAAAAATCAGAAAACCTGTGATCATACTTACAGGCGCGCTGGGTTCTGCCGCTGCGCTTGTGACGCTTACGGGATCCTATTCTTTTTCCGTGTTTATTTTCCTGATTGCGCTTTCCGGCTTTGCCTGCGGATGCATTGATTCCGTGACATCGGCCTCGATTTCCGATTTATATACAGGAAAAAGAAGCGCGCAGATGATGTGCGCGCTGCACGCGGTATACGGAATTGCAGGCTTTTTAATGCCCTTTGCGTACGGCTGGGTGATAAAAAGCGCAGGCCGCTTTCAGGCGGCATATCTTCCGCTGGGCATTGTCGCGATTCTTTTGTCTGTTATGATGCTTCTTGTGACAAAGGGAAAATTCCGCGACTTTGAAGCAGAGGATGCGGACAGCATGCGCTTTTCCGTCCCTGCGCTCAAGCGCCTTTTTTCCAATAAGAGCGTGGTTCCCATGATCGTGATTCTGTTTGCGCTTGGCATGTACTGTAACGGTGTGCTCGACTGGGGAAGACGCTTTATGGACATGAAATATCAGAAATACGAGGCAGTTGTCGTTTCGTGCCTGTATTTCTCCATCGCTGTTTCAAGGCTTGTCATGAGCTTTGTGAAGGTGGATACGCTGAAATTCACCCGCATTGCGCTGTTTGTGACCTTTGCGTTTTTGGCGGCGGCTTCCTTTTCGGCCAATGCGCTTGTTTCTTTGGTATTCATGATTATCAGCATGCTTTCCTGCGGCCCGATCATTCCGATCGTATTAAGTATGGCGTGCGAAGTTGCGCCCAAGGACCGCTTTTTGGCCTCCGGCGTGCTTCTCATGTTCCATTTTCTTGGAAAAACGGTCAATGCGCCTTTCTTTGGCGCCGTTGAATCGTCCATGGGTATTTCATGGGGCATGATGTTTACGGCGGTTTCTGCGCTTTTGGCCTGTTTAGCCGCCTTGATGATTCCCAAAAAGGATGTGGCAAAGTGATTCGCTCGGTTGTGCCTGAAAACGGCGGGGGAATGACGGTTTCAAGATACCTGTCCCGCGCCTTTCCGCTGCTTCCCGGTTTTTGCATAAGAAACGCGCTAAAGAAAAAGGATGTTCGGATAAACGGAGCGAAGATTTCGGCGGATGAAACCCTGTGGGCGGGAGACGAAATCGTTGTCTATACTGACAAAAAATACGAGCCTCAGATGATGCCTGTTGTATTTGAAGATGAAGAACTGGTTGCATTTATCAAGCCCGCCTTTCTTCCTGTCGATGTGGATCAGGACGGAATCGGGGAGGATACCGTGCTTTCGCGCCTTAAATCCGTTTATGAAAATGCATATCTCGTTCATCGCCTTGATGCAGGAACGGAAGGCGTGATGCTGGCGGCAAAAACGCGCGGCATGGAAGAAAAGCTTTTGGATGCGTTTAAAAATCACAAGGTTACAAAGATATACCGTGCCCTGGCGATTGGGCAGATGCCGAAAAGAACGCAGAGCTTAAAAGCGTATCTTACCAAAAAGTCAACGGCTTCCCGCGTGTTTGTGGAGGAAGGAAACGCACCGGGCAGCAAGGTGATTGAAACGGCATACACGGTTTTAAGGGAAAAAACAGTATCCGGCGTATGTATTTCCGATCTGGAAGTACGCATTTTTACGGGGCGTACGCATCAGATCAGAGCGCATCTTGCTTTTATCGGGCGTCCTCTGCTTGGTGATGACAAATACGGAAACCGCGCGGTCAACAAAAAGCTTTCCGAAACGAATGTGTGCCTGAAATGCATGAAAATGATGATTTCGGGCGCGGAAGGCCTTCAGAAATACGACGGAATGTGGTTTGAAGGAAAAGAAGAGGAATGGAAAATATTCAGATAAAATCTGTCAGAATGCATCCGGAAATATGGGAAACGTTTTCTCTTTATATTTCTTCCAAATGGACGGATGAAGAAGGAAAAAGGCTCTATGACGACTGCATTTTCCATGCTTTGGGCGCGTCTTTCTGCCTTCCTGAATGGTGGATTGCATTTGAAGGCGAAACGCCGGTTGGCTGCGTTGGCCTTATAACGAATGATTTTATCAGCCGCATGGATCTTTTGCCGTGGCTGTGCGCGCTCTATGTAAACGAGGATAAAAGAGGCAGGGGAATTGCCGGAAAACTGATAAAGAGCGTTAAGGCATATGCGCGCGAAAACGGGTTTTTGGAATTGTATCTTGCAACCGATCACACTTCGTTTTATGAAAAATACGGCGGCGAATGCATTGGCACGGGCGTTCATCCGTGGGGCGAAACGTCGCTGATATATAAAATGGAGACGGACGAATGAAGGTAAAGCTCATTTGCATGGATCTGGACGGAACGCTGTTTTCAGAGCGCAGCGAGATTCCGGATGTCAATATCCGTGCGCTTAGGGAATGCGCAAAACGGGGAATTCGTCTTGCGCTTGTCAGCGGAAGAGGCTGCCCGTTTATCAGGCGCGTCGCCGGGAAAATCGGCGTCGACTGCGCGCTTGTTTCCGCCAACGGAGCGAGAATTGAGGCGGGGATAAACGGTCCGACGGTGTTTGAGGGAACGTTTTTGGAAGATGAGGGCAGGCGCGTAATGCACGCAATGCTTTCAGCAAACGTCAATTTTGAAGCGTACACGCGGGATGTAAATTATGTTGCGCATCCCGAGCTTGCGCCCGAGAAGCATGTTGAATCCCTTAAAATGTATGTTCAGGCGGGCGACGTCAGGGCAGAATACGACGTTCAAAAGATGATTGAGGAAGCGCCGGACAAAGCGTATAAATTTGTGGTTTTCACAAAAGACAGGGAAGCGTTTGAACGGGCGAGAAAAACGCTTGAAGACCATCATATCAAGTATTGTTCTTCTGCATCAATCAATCTTGAAGTTATGCCAAAGGGCGTTGATAAAGGACAGGCGGTTTTAAAACTTTGCGAGTACTTTGGAATTGATCCTAAGGAAACCATGGCCTTTGGCGATTTCACAAACGATCTTGATATGCTTAGTGCCGTTGAATATCCTGTTGCGATGGAAAATGCGGTGGATGAAGTGAAAAAAGCGGCAAAATATATTGCTCCGGTCAATACAGAAGGCGGCGTGGGTCTTTTTATCTTTGAAAACGTACTTGAGGAGAGAAATAATGGCGGTTAAACTGATTGTTTCCGATATTGACGGAACGCTGGTCGGGAAAAGCGGAAAAGTGTCGGAAAGAACGCTTGCGGCATTTCGCGCATGCGAAAGGAAAAATATTCCGGTTGTCGTTGCAAGCGGCAGAACCTTTTACGGCGCGAGGAATCTCGCTTTGGAGGCGGGACTTAATCGGCCGATTATTTCTGCAAACGGCGGGCGGTGCGATCTGGACGCAGAAGGAAAAGATGCGCCCGTTTATGAGGACACGCTGGATGACGAGACGTCCATGGCTGTTTTTACACGTCTTAAAAAAGCCGGATGCTTTATGACGAGCTATGTCGGAAAACGGATTTATGTATTGAACGAAACAAACGGCTACGGATCGACCTGCGCGTGGAAGAGTGAAGCGGTAAAAGACCTTGACTATGTTTTTATGGATGACGAGGAATTGTTTCTGAGGGAAGGAACCGTCAGACCCTACAAATACGAAGCCTATTCAGATGATAAAGCGCTCATGGACGAACTGAGAAGCGAATTTCAGTTCATGGGTTTATCGGTGTCCAGCGCATTTCCGTTTAACCTTGAAATCATGCCGGCAGGCGGCGGGAAGGGAAAAGCGATATGCGCGCTTTCGGAAAAGATGGGAATTCAGCTTGACGAGGTTATGGCCATCGGCGACGGATCCAATGATCTTGGCATGATCGAAATTGCGGGCGTATCGGTAGCGATGGGAAATGCGGTGGA
>JAZSFI010000358.1:0-3336 GCA_045532135.1 Clostridia bacterium
GAGAGCCAAGGGCCTGTGCAAGCCTCTTTATGAGGTTTACTTATGAAAAGAGATGCCGCGCACACCGCGCGGCAGCTCTTTTCATTATGCTTTCTTTATTTTCTTAAAATGCCTCATCGCCAATACAAGAACGAGTATACCAAGGACAGGGAAAACCGCAGTTACCACCATGCCGCATTTCATGCCGATCTGCTCGGTTGTGAGCGCGGTTTTTTCGCTGAGCTTTATGGCGAATTGGCTCAGGGCGACTTTGTCGGTTACAACGCCCATGAGCTGCGGCGCGATGGATGCGCCGAGATCGCCGCCCGCCGCCATCAGCGCATACGCCGAAACGCCGATTCCGGGGACGTTTTCTTCCATGAAAATGAGCGCTCCCGGCCAGAGCATGGAGGTGAAAATGCCAGTCAAGATGCAGGCGGCAAATACAACCGGAACAAAGTTCACAAAGCCTGCCGTCAGATAACACACAGATGCGCCGATCATGCCGATCATAAGTACGCGGGCGATGTTTTTTCCGTATTTTGCATAAGCGATTCGCGTACATCCGAGCAGGATGGCAAACATCGCCATGCCCAGTATATCGCCCAGCGCCTTATCGATATGAAGCGATTTCTCCATAAAACCGCTCATCCAGTTGCCCATCGTGTTTTCCGCACAGCTTCCAAAGAAAATGCACGCAACAAGCAGACCCATCGTGAGAATGCGGCGTTTGGAGGTGGACTGCGCCTTCGCGCCTTCCTCGTTTTTCATCTCAGGCATCGGCGAAAAAAAGAAAAGAACTGCCGCAAACACCGGAAGAAGCGCGAAAAACACCGCAAGATACTGCCAGTTTTCCTGTCCGAAAATTTTCAAAAACGCCGTTGAAATCATAACCACGGTAAACACGCCAAACGCGTACAGGGAATGCAGCATGCTCATGTCCCTGTCAGGCGTTTGGGAGGGAATCGCCGCGATGACCGGGCTTAAAAGCACCTCCGAAAGTCCGGCGGAAACCGAGAAAATCACCGTGCCCAGCAAAAGTCCGACGTATGTATGCACGGGAAAAAACGTCGGCGCGAACGCATAAACGAGAAGACCCAGACATGTGATCAGCGGCATTGTGCGCACGATTTTTTTGATGGAAAAATGTTTGGAAAACGCCGTGAAAATAAGGTCTACCGTCAGCTGCGTGACAAAATTGGTAAGAACCAGCGTGCCAAGAAGCGTGTAGGAAATGTCGTACAGCTCGCGAAACGTCACAAAAAGAAGCGGCGGAAGGCTGAAAATGGACGACATGGTGAAATACGCCGTGTAGCAGGCCAGCTTGCATCTTTTGAAATTCATACGCTGTGTATTCTCCTTCCTTTATTCCCGAATTCCGATTTCAATATCGCCCGTGGCGCTCTGTGCACGGCACACGCCGCCGCTGTTTGTGTCAGGAACGCGGACGCTGCCTGTGCTTGTCTTTGCCGAAAACTGTTTTTCCGTCAAAAACTCACCGCGGATGTCGCCGGTAGTGGTTTTAAGATACGCGTTTTCCGCGTCCGTTTTTTGAAAATCGATATCGCCCGTGGTTGTTTCAAGCGTCAAATTCCCCGAAACATCCACGCCCGTCAAATGCAATTTCCCCGTGGTGGCTTTTGCTGAAAGCGAACCCGCCGAAACGTCGGAAAGCGCGATTTTTCCCGTGGTTACGGTCGCGGTCATATCGCCTGACACCGCAAAATCCTTAGCCGTAATGCTGCCGGTTGTAGTTTTGACGTCCGCTTTGAGCGTTTTTACCCCTTTTATGTCGATGCTGCCCGTCGTGACGGACAAAAGAAGGCTTTCGCTTGCATCCGAATATGCGTTCACAGCGCCCGTCGTCGTCTGCGCGCGCAGATTGGCAAAGGAGAAATTCCGGGAAAGCGTAATTGCGCCGGCGGTCGTCTTGATAAATGCGTTTTTGTATTCGTTTTCGGGAAGATAAACAGTCACGCTTGTTTTATTGAAATTCAGCCCGATCCGGTCGAACCATTCGCGCGTGTCCACGGCGTCGATTGTAAGCGTATTGTTGGAAACATGGGCATAATGCTTCACTTTTTCCGTCTCGCGACACACAATTCTGGTCGCGCCGTCAGAAGAAGGCGCAATCAAGACATCGGAAGCAATTACCACGACGGAAATATCCTCAAACTCACCCTCGGGCATAAGCGTATTTTCGATGATTTTCTGCGCGCCCAGATTTTCAAAGGAAAAACCCGCGCCTGCAAACCCGAAAAACGCTAAAACCAAGCCCAGAACAAACAGCAAAATCGCTGCCGCCCACTTTTTTCTGTTTTTCATGCGCACTTCCTCCTTTTAAAAACAATTCTGCCGGCAAAATTCCGCGTTTTTTTGATCAGCGCCGCGATGCCTTTTCCTGCAGGCGCCGAAATGAGGGAAAAAACAATGCAAAGCGAAATCAGCATGCATCCCGCGCCCAGAACCATCAGCGCCTCGGAAAAACGCCCCGTGCACATAATGAAAACGCCGCCCGCTGCGCACGCAATGCCCGAAACGCCCAGCGAAACAACAACCGCGTACAGGGAAATAAGCAGCGCAAACAGGCAAACAAACACCGAAAACAGCACGGCTGATACCGCAATCAAAAAGGAAAACACAACCGCCGCCGCGGCAATCAGAACAGAAAGCCAAACCGGCGAACCCAATACAAGGAATATCTTTGCACCTGCGCCCATGGATTTTTTCGCTTTTTGCCCATCTTCCTTTATTTCCGACAGGATTTCCTTTGCAATTTCTTCCGGCTCGCCGATCTCATGAACCGCTTCCCTTTCCGAAAGACCCTCCTCCATGCGGTCGTCGATCATTTCCGCGTAAAAGGCAAGGCGGTTTTCGGTTTCTGCCGCCGGATATCCGCGAAGCAGCTTTTTAAGCCGCGCCAGAAACTTCTTTTTATTCATCCTGCGCATCCTCCTTGATGATAAAACGGTAAATGGACATGATTTCGTTCCATTCTTCCCTGAATTCCGCGATTCTTTTAAGCCCCGCATCGGTAATCGAATAATATTTCCGAAGCCGGCCGCCATGCTCCGCCGTTCTGACAGTGAGCATTTCGGCTGTTTCCAATCTCTTCAGAATCGTATAAAGCGTCGATTCCGAAAGCTCCACATACGGCTTTAAATCCTTGATGATCTGATACCCGTACGACGGCGTATCCTTTATGGCTTTAAGCACGCAGACATCTAAAAGTCCACGTTTCAGCTGTATATCCATACGATACCTCCTTATGTGTGATACATCATATCACGAAGTATAGGGTTTGTCAATAAAATCGGCGGCAGAAAATTCTGCCGCCTTAATTTATTTCGCATAAAA
>JAZSFI010000041.1:0-8894 GCA_045532135.1 Clostridia bacterium
AAAACAACCAATGGGTCTGGAACCTGCAGACCGAAAGCGAAACCGTTGCCGCCACGCGCGAACGTCAGTGGCGAGGAAACTTCTTCTTATCCAACAAAACCAAATATCCGGTCAGCGTACTTTTTGATACGCTTTGCAAAAACTACTCGATTCCGGAGAATATCGACGAAAGCTACAAACTCAAAATCCTCGCCATTTGGCAGGCCTCCCGAATGAACAACTACAACTCAACGCCCGTCACCATCGCCTACGACGTAGGCTTTGAAACGGTCGCAGAGGTGCAGTCTCACGCCATGGAGCTGAGCGGTATGTCGATTTCCGAAAGCTCCACGCGCGTTTATCCTTTCAAATCCATCTGCGCGCATAACATCGGCTATGTCAGCCGCATTACCACATCCTCCGCGCTTCAGACCTATCGCGAACAGGGATATCCCACCGACGCGCATGTCGGCGCAACAGGTCTTGAACTTTCCATGGAAGATCAGCTTTCCCCCTATCTTGAATACCGTCAGGGCAAACAGGTCATGGAAATCGATACGCGTGGCTCTACCGTGCGCGAGCTTTCATTTACGCCTCCGACGGACGGAAACAGCATCGTAACCACAGTTGACATTTCCCTTCAGGCAGTTATGGAAAAAGCGCTTGAAGAAACCATCGATTCCATCCGCGCAGATCAGGAAAAAATTTTAAACGGCGAAACCGACGAAGGCGTTCGCTGGAACCGCGTGAACGCGCCGACCCTTGCCTTTTATGCCGAAAACGGCTACGAAGTCTCTCTGGCAAAAACAGGCGCCATGGTTGCCATGGATCCGAATTCCGGAAGAGTGCTCGGCATGTGCTCCTATCCTTCCTTTGACCTGAGTATTTTTGAAGGTTCTTCCGTCGATCCCGGCGGATGGAGCGAAATCGCAGCCGACGTTCGCAACCCCATGTTCAACCGCGCCATATCCGCAAAAGATACGCCCGGCTCTATTTTCAAGCTTGTAACAGCCCTTGGCGGCCTTGCAGAAGGCGCGATCACGCTCGATACCCGGATCACCGATCAGGGCGAGTATTATAATGAAGGAACAGACAGTTCCTACAAGCCCCGCTGCTGGATTGCAGAATCAAAGCGCTATCTTCACAGCAACCAGTCCATTGTCGAAGCCATCAAAAACAGCTGCAACTATTTCTTCTACGAAACCAGCTACCGCCTCGGCACCGAAAACATCACCAAGTGGGGCGCTGCCCTTGGCCTTACCACAAAGACCAACATCGAGCTTCCCTCGGAATCGACTTCGTTTGTCGGATCCCAGGCCATGCTCTACGATCCTACCCGTTCCATCAAGGATCAATACACCTATAAACCCGAAATCGCTTCCCAGATGATCAAAAAGCTCTTCCTTGAGATCGGAAAGGACCGCGGCGTTGAATATGAAGAGGACAGGCTGAACGAAGTCGCCAAAATGCTTCTGGACATCGTTGTTACCTATGATGTAAAAAGCGACTGGCTGCCCGCGATTCGAGACGTCCTTCAGTACGACATGAATCTTCCGCGCACCTACATCTCCTCTCACTTTCTCGTTAACACGATAAACACTTACTTAAACGACCTGAAATGGACGCCCGCCGAAACCATCATGGCCGGCATCGGACAGTCCATCACGCAGGTAACGCCCATTGCCGTCGCCCGCTATGCCTCCGCCATTGCAAACGGCGGAACGGTATACGACGCGCAGATCATCGACAAAATCATTGATCCCGAAGGAAACATTGTGCTTGACAAACAGCCCGTTATCGCCAATCAGATCATCACCAATTCCGCCTACTTTGCCGCCATCCACGAGGGCATGGAAGAAGTTACTTCGATCGAAAACGATGGTACTGCCGCTGAACAGTTCAGCAAAGCCAAATATCCCATCGCCGCAAAAACGGGAACCAGTCAGCGTACCGATCTCGACCTTGAAAACAACGCCTGGCTCGTTACCTACGCGCCGCACGAGAATCCAAAGATCGTTGTTGTTGTATACATCCAGAACGGTTATGCCGGCGCACGCGCCGCTCATGCCGCAATCGAAACCATCGAGTACTATCTGGACAGCCTCCAGTACGTTGAAACCAATGTAATCGCTTCGGACAATTCTCTTGCAGACTGAGAAAAGAGGTATAGTTTCCTTGAGTAAATCCATCGTTATCACCTCCGGCAAAGGCGGCGTAGGCAAATCCACCACCGCCGCATCCATCGGCTGCGGTTTGGCCGGCGCGGGACACAAAACCGTCATCCTCGACATGGACATCGGCCTAAGGTCGCTCGACATGCTGCTTGGCATCGAAAGCAATCTGATTTACGACATTGTAGACGTCATTGAAGGCGTAGTCAGCATCGATCAGGCGCTTTACAAGGTGGACAGGCGGGAAAACCTCTACCTTTTGCCCGCTTCTCAGACAACGGATTCCTCCGCAGTCAGCCCCTTTGATGTCGCCGCCGTTATTTCCTCCCTCAAGGATCGTTTTGATTACATCCTGATCGACTGCCCGGCAGGCATCGGACGCGGATTTCGAAACGCCACGGGCGCCGTTGATTCCGCGATTGTCGTTTTAACGCCCGACGCTGTGTCCCTTCGCGGCGCAGAAAGAGTCAAGCACCTTCTGACGCTGGACGGTATCAGCGATATTTCCATCATTATCAACCGCGTTGCGCGCGAAAAGGGCGTTTCCACAGACGATTGCGTAAACCGTATGGATTGCCCTGTGCTCGGCTTCGTTCCGGAAGATCCGCGCGTTTCCAAATGCGCAGCCGACGGCATCTGCGTTCTTGAATCCGAATCCGATTCGGGCGACGCATACGAGCGCATTGTTCGCCGCCTGCTCGGCGAAACCGTCCGATACAAGATTCCCTTTGATACCCTACTTCATAAGATTAAAACCCACTTCGGGAAGGAGTCCGCATGCAAAGGCTAAAAAGGTTCTTTACCAAAGGCGATTTTATCCGCGGCCTTGTTGCGGATATTAAAGCCAACCGCTTCGCGCCTTCCATCATCCGGCATTTTGACTGGGCGCTGTTCCTTGCGATTTTGTGTCTTGCAAGCTTCGGAATCGTTTCGATCTTTGCAGCAACTGCATCGGCGACCGACGTTCAGGCGCAGGGGCTTTCGGAATTATTGTCCGTTCACTCCATCACCTACGCCCGTCTTCAGCTCATCTGGTTCATTGCCGGTATCATCGCCATGTGCGCGGTCATCTTTATCGACTTTAAGCTCTACGAAAAATACGCCGACTTCTTTTACTGGTTCAACATTTCCCTTCTTCTTTTGGTTCTGACCATGAAGGCGGGCCGCGGCGGCATGACAGCGTTTTTTAACTGGGGAAGCGAATCCTCTTCCGTAGGACAGCGCGGTTTCCAGCCGTCGGAGTTTGGAAAATTCTTCATTATTATCTCGCTTGCGCGCACCTTCGCCAAGCGCAACAAGCCCATACGCACGCTGCGCGAGCTCATCCCTGTAACCATTTACGTTGCCATACCGCTGGTTTTGGTGTTCCTGCAGCCCGACTTCGGAACAGCGCTTGTATACGTTGCCATTTTCGCCGTTCTTCTCTGGATTTCCGGAACAAATCTTAAATTGATCGCGGGCGTTCTTGGCGTCATGCTTCTTATTCTGATTCCCGCATGGTATTACCTGAACGCGTCTTCTTCCTCTTTCCGTCTGACCCGAATTCTGATGTGGCTTCATCCGGAAGATTATCCCGACGATGCCAGACAGGTTATCAACGGTCAAATCGCCATCGGAACCGGCGGATTCAGCGGTCGCGGCGTGGCATCCCTGGGATCTTTTGCCTCCCTTGGCTTTATTCCCGACGATCATACCGACTTTTGCTTCGCCATCGTTTGCGAAACCTTCGGTTTCGTCGGCGCATGCGCCGTAATCGCCGTGTTTGCATTCCTGCTCGGCCGTCTCATCTACCATTCCTTTAAAATTACGGACAAATTCGGCTCCTACTGCATTATCGGCGTAACCGCCATGTTCCTTTTCCATATCCTTGAAAATATCTGTATGATTATTGGAATTCTGCCCGTAACAGGCATCCCTCTCCCATTTATCAGCTACGGCGGCAGCAACATGCTGACGAATATGCTGTGCGTAGGCCTTGTCATGAACATAATCATGCGTTCCAAAGCCTCCCGCAATGAGGCGCGGACAAGGTATGCAAAACGTCTGTAGCTTGCCTTAAAATCAAATATTCCCCCCTTCATCTGCATAGACTTCTATGCAATGGAAGGGGGTTTTTTCGTGCAGAACAAAAACAGGCTTACCGTTCACACTACGCTTTGTCCCGGAAATGAACAAGCGCCTTGCGAGAAAAAAGCGTCTTTAAGCAAAGAAAACAAACTTCCCGAAAATAAAAAGACGCATTCTTCCAGAAAAGTCAGCGCGTCCGAACGTCTTTTTCGAAATACTGCCGTCGCCTGCGCGCTCCTTTTGACCATTATGGCGCTTAACAACATCGATACGCCCGTAACCAACCGCATAACAGGCGCAATCAAAAACGTCGTCAGCATGAATATGAACCTGCCTTCATCCATCGGCAATCTTTCTTTCGTTCAGAAACTGATGCCTGAAAGCGCGCTTGTGTTTCTGAACATGACGGAGACGAGCCGTCAGGCGCTTCCCGTAAAGGGCGAAATCGTCCATTCCTATTCCAAAGCGCAGCCGTGGACAGAATATAAAACGGAATCAGGCGCAAGCGTATATTCCTTATCCTCCGGAAAAACGGAAGCGTGCATGCAAACAGACGACGGCGACTATACCATTTTAATCAAAAACACAGACGGAACAGAGTGCTTGTATGGATTTTTAAAAACCGCTTTGGTAAAAGAAGGCGACGCGGTTCATGCAGGCACTGAAATCGGCACAACCGGAGAAAACGAAAACGCAAGACTGTATTTTGAGATCAGACAAAACGGCACGCCCATTGATCCCGGTGCAATTTCGGAGAGATAGCCTATGACGCTTAAAGGAATCCGCATCCGAATCCGCATTCTTTCCCCCATCATCTTTCTTTTGATGATCGCTTTTTCCGGTATTTCTTCCGTCCTTCCCCCGCTTGCCGCCCTGTCTGTTCACGAGCTCAGCCATATTTTAGCAGCGATTCTGCTCAGCGCAAAAATTGACGAAATTGAACTTATGCCCTTCGGCGCAGCCATGCGTCTTTATGAGCTTTGGCAGATTGCACCTTGGAAGCTTATGCTGATCGCGCTTGCCGGGCCGATTGCAAATCTCGTTTTTTCAAGCTTTCTGTCGCTTCTTCTGATCTTTTTTCCCGCGCTTGCGCCTTCCTTGACGCCCTATCTTTATTCGGGGCTTCTGATCGCCCTTGTAAACCTTCTGCCAGCGCTGCCCTTGGACGGAGGACGATTTTTGTCGGCGCTTCTCGCCCTTAGAATGAAGCGTATGAAAGCAGTTGAAATCGGAATCTGGCTCGGAAGGATTTTCGGAATCTTCCTTATTTTTTCATCGGTCTACGCATTTTTTAAAACGCATGCGCTTCCCCTCCCTCCGCTTTTGGCAAGCGTTTATCTGTTTGCTTCGGGCGAACAGGAAAAGCGTCACGCAGAGGGCGCGACAATGCGGATGCTCCTTTTAAACAATAAACCCGCAAAACCCGTAAACCGCGCAGGCCTGATCATGGTACGAAACAGCGCTCCTTTACTGGAAGCGGTCACCGCCGTGCGCCCGGGCGAAGACAGCCTTTTCGCCATTACGGATGACGAAGGCGAACTTTTAACGCTCCTGCCGCTTAAAAAAGTGCTTTACGCCCTCAATGAAGACGCCTCCGGCACAATGGGGAATCTTTCAAAAAACAACAAAATATTATAGCGCTTCCGATAAAAAAAGGAAATCCGGCGTCATGTGTCGAAATACCTTTTCAGAAAGAAGGGATACGTATGTCCGCTTACTATATCGGCTGCGACGGCGGCGGCACGCGCACGACCGCTGTGCTTGTCAGTGAAAAAGGCGAAATCAAAAATGTTTTTCGCGGAAAAGGTCTCAACTACCACGCCATCGGCTTGAAAAAGGCGCAGATGCACTTAAAAGACCTGATTGATGAAATAACAAAAGACCTCCCTAAAGAAAGCCGCATTAAAATCGGCGTAGGCATGAGTGCGCTTGACGATCTTCCCACAGAAAAGCAGCTTACCGATTTTGCAGGCGATGTTTTCAGTAAAGAAGACCTTTTCCTCCATTCCGATGCATATATGGCGCTTATGGCAGCGACTCTCGGCCAAAGCGGCGCGCTTGTGATCGCCGGCACTGGAAGCATGGCGGTATACGCCGATGAAACGCTTAGACAGACGCCCGCAGGCGGCTGGGGTTATCTTCTGGGCGATTACGCAAGCAGTTATCAGCTTGCAATCGACGGCATCAAAGCCGCGATCCGCGCATATGAAGAAACGGGTGAAGCCACCTGCCTTACAAATGCTCTGATGAAGCGCTTTTCCCTCTCTGCGCCTAGGCAGCTCATCGATTATGTATATTCGCCCGCAACCGAGCCTTCGGATATCGCAAAATTCGCCATCGACGTTCTGAACGCCGCTCACGCCGGCGACAAAATTGCCATGAGCATCGTCCGGGAGAATTTTGATATCCTTTCAAGAATCGTCGATTCCCTGACCAAACACAATCTTCCCGAAACCGTCTGGCTCTTTGGCGGCGTATTTGAGCATAACCACTGGGTGATCACGCTGTTTGAAGAAATGCTGTCGCGCTTTAAAAAGAATGTCCGTGCTTCCCTCATCCCCTATCCTCCGGCCATCGGAAGCGCGGTCTATGCAATGAAAATGGACAAAGCCCTGACAGATAAAGTACTTGCCAATATAAAAAATACATATAAGGAGACTGATTTCTGATGAACGCGTTTGAAAAATATTACGAAAACCTTCTGGCAATCGAAAAGAAAGCATTTACCGGGCAGAATGACAAAATCGAAGATGCAGCCAAAGCCATCGCCGACACGCTTTCCTCCGGCGGAATGCTCTACACCTTCGGGACGGGACATGCACACATGCTGAGTCTTGAGATTTTCTACCGCGCAGGCGGTCCGGTTAAGGTGTACCCGATTCTGGACGAAAAGCTGATGCTGCATATCTCCGCTTCCGAATCCACCGGCTGGGAACGCAAGAGCGATTACGCCAAAAATCTTTTGAAGGAATATCCCATGAAAAAAGGCGATACCCTTATGCTCTTCTCCAATTCCGGCAGAAACGCGGTTCCCGTAGAAATGGCGCTGACTGCAAAGGAAATGGGCGTTACCACCATCTGCATCACCAATATGAATCATTCTTCCTCCTCCACTCCCCGAAATCCCTATGGCCTTCGCCTTTTTGAAGCCTGCGACATCGTGATTGACAATATGGGTGAAATCGGAGACGCCTGCGTCGTCACCCCTACAGGACGCAAAATCGGCCCAACCTCAACGGCCGTGGGCGCTGCGCTTCTTCAGGCCATTTGCTGCCGCGCAGAGGAAATTGCCCGCGAAAACGGCTGCACGCCCGACTTCTTCGCTTCTTCCAACATTGACGGCGGCGACCAGATCAATCAGAAATACATCGATGAGTTTAAACCCCAGATCAAGCATCTGTAAGATCGGAGGATACAATTATGTTCGCAGGATTCGGCAAAGCAAACGTGACGCCCGATCTTGGCACAGAGCTGACCGGCTACGGCTATTATCTTGAAAGAAAGGCGCTTTCCGTAAGAGACGAACTTTTCGTCCGCGCCGTCTGCATCGAAGATGAACGCGCGCGCCTGATGCTTGTAAGCCATGATGTTCTGGGCATCAACCGAAATATTGTTAAAGACGTTGTAAACGCCCTGACGCCGCTTGGCTACGGATATGAAAACATTATTTTTGTTTCCGTTCACACGCATACCGGCGCAAGCCTTATCTATCACGAGGGTTGCGGCGAAGTGGATGATGATTACGCAGCCGGTTTTTCCGAAAAGGTAATCGCTGCCTGTAAAGAAGCCATCCGTGATTTGAAGCCCGTAACCGGCATGCGTTCCTGCGCCGAAAAACTCGCCGCACCCGTCGCCTATAACCGCACGCTTGAAAACGGTCCGGTTGATCCGTATGTGCGCGGCGTATTGATTGAGCGTGAAAACGCGCTGCCGCTTGCGCTTGTTTCCTACGCCTGCCACGGCGTAAGCCTGGGCCGCGCTACCTGCATTTCCGCTGATTTTTCCGGTGAAATTCATAAAGCGCTTGAAAAACAGGGAATCATTTCCATTTACTTAAACGGCGTCTGCGGAGACATCGATCCTCTTGACCCCAGCGACGGGCAAACGCGCGAAGAGAATCTTTTCTTTATCGCAGACTCAATTACGGAAGCATTTCTTCGAAATCTTACGCCATGCGCCCTTCACGTAAGCGCAGGCAGGCTTTCCGAAACGCTTTCTCTTCTTCCCCTGAGCAGGGAAGACGTCAAAAAGACCGCCGCACATGCCGCTTCGAAGTACGCTTCCGAAGAAGAGCCTGCGTGCATAGTCGCCCGCATCTGGGAAAAGGAAATGCTCGAAAAGGACGAAATTCCGTCCAAAGAAGACATTACCTGTGGATACGGAAAAGTCGGAGATATGGCCATTGTCGCCCTCCCCTTTGAAGCTTTCACAAAGACCGGCCTTTTAATCCGCGAAGCCATCGGCAGCGAAAAGGTCATGGTGCTCGGCTGCGCCGAACAGCTTCTGGGTTATCTTCCCGTCAAGGAAGACATCGAGCAGGAAGCCTACGCCGCTCTCGAAAGCGCTTTTCTATATAAACGCGTTCCCCCTGCGCCCGGTGAAGCGGAACGGCTCGGCGATACGATCGGCAATCTTTTAATAAATTCGTAACACATTCCGCGAAGCCATAATAAATGT
>JAZSFI010000174.1:0-3581 GCA_045532135.1 Clostridia bacterium
AAGAACGCCTGCATTTTGGTTCTCGAAGTGGACAAAAACGGCTGGGCAAAGCTTGAAAAGGGCGACGATATCGGATATACCAAGGCAAGCGGCCTGAAAATCGACGATACAGCCAAGGCGACCGCTTCTCCCGTAAAAAACAGCGCGACCGGCAAGGCGACCGTAACCGCTTCCTCTCTTCCCATCTACGCTGCCGCTTCCACTGATTCCCGTCTCATGACCACCCTAAAAAAAGGACAGTCCTTTACCGTGCTTGCCACCGGCAACGGCTGGGCGAAGCTTCAGAACGGTTCCCATATCGGTTACGCGCGTCTGGTCGGACTTTCGCTGGATAACGCCCCTTCAGCTACCCCGACGCCTGCCCCCACCGCAAAACCCGAAGAAAGCAAATCCGGGCTTGCAACGGTTAAAGTAACCTCTACGCGCGTGTACGCCGAGCCCTCCGCATCATCAAGACAAATGAGCCTGATCTATAAAGGCGCAACCTATACCCTCCTCGCAACCTCAGGCGAATGGGCGAAAATTCAAAACGGCAAATACATCGGCTATGCCAAATTAAGCGATCTAACCATCACAGAAGGCGCAAAGCCGACCGCTGTTCCGACTCCCACTCCCACCGCAACTCCCAAACCTACCAATACGCCCGAACCCGAAAAGAGCAAATCCGGCCTCGGCACGGTTAATGTGCATTCCCTGTATGTATACGAAAGCGCATCCGACAACTCCACAAGGCTCGGTTATGTCTATAAGGGCGAAACCTACACCGTACTTTCTACGTCCGGCAACTGGGCCAAGATCGAAAACGGCAATAAAATCGGTTATGTAAAGCTTTCCGGGCTCACCATTGATGAAGGCGCAAAAGCCACGCCCAAGCCCGAAAAGGTAATCGGATATGTAACTGTCAACATTCATTCCAAATACATCTACGCAAGCGCTTCCACCTCTTCGGCAAAAATGGGTTATATCTATAAGGGCGACCATCATGAGCTTCTGGCGGTTTCCGAAAATTGGGTCAAGATCAAAAAGGGCGATCTGACCGTCTATGCAACAAAAGACGGCCTTATCTTAAATGACGGAACCATACCCACAGCAACGCCTGTTGTGACCGCGAAGCCTACTTCCAAACCCGAAGAAAGCAAATCCGGCCTTGCGGAAGTCAAGGTAAGTTCGGCTTACGTTTACGCAAGTCCCTCCACAAGCGCCAGAAAAATGTGCCTTGTCTATAAAGGACAAACTTACATCCTTCTTTCCACTGAAGGCGAATGGGCCAAGCTTCAAAACGGCAAGCACATCGGATACACAAAAATTGCCAACTTAACCATCAAGGAAGGCGCTGAAGCCACGCCTGCGCCGACAGCCACCCCCATCCCCACAACCACGCCCCTTCCCGTTCCCGACATTATTGAAGGCCCTGTTGCGGAAGTCAACGTAACAAAGATGTACGTATATGCAGGCAAGAGCGTATCTTCTGATTCTCTGGGTTCCCTCAAAAAAGGCTCAACCGTCACTATTTTGGAAAACGACGGCACGTGGGCAAAAATCTATAAGGATAATAAAGTCGGCTATTGCAAATACGCTTCTTTGAAGCTGACCGGCGATTTCACCGGAAGAACGCCTGCGCCGACCGCAACGCCTGTGCCCACGCCCGCGCCCACTTCGCCCATTCAGGCAATTATGGAGGTTGACTCCTTTGTAAATACATCCTCTGCAAAGGTTTACGCGTCCGTTTCCACGTCCTCCAATGTTCTCAAGACCGTCTCCGCCGGCTTTGATGTTACGGTTCTGGGCGTAAACGACGATTGGGCCTATGTCGAGTACGAAAATACGCGCGCCTACATGCTCAAAAAAGATCTGATTGCGAAAAAGGATGTAACCCTCACCGAAACCATGAATTCCCCCGCCGTCATCAGCGCAAGCTCCCTCATCGTCTATAAATTTGCTAGCAAGTACGCTCCATCTTACGGATCGTTCAAGAAGGGAACGGAAGTCACCGTATTGGCGTATAAGGATGGATGGGCGATGCTCAAGCGCGGAAACGCCATCGGATATGCAGATGCAAACGGCATTTCCATCGTAAGTCAGGAAGAAAAACCCACGCTTGACAAAACCTGCTCTCTCCCCGCGCTCATCAAGGCTGACAACGTAAAGATGTATTCTTACGCAACACAAACTTCAAAGGTTGTTTCAACCCTTTCCCTCTCCACGGAAGTCACCGTACGCGGCTATGACGACACATGGTGCCTGATCGAAAAAGGATCTTCCTCGGGGTATGTGCTTAAAAATCACGTTCTGCTCGTTTCCGAAGTCGAGCTTAGCGCCAAGGGCAGTTATCCCGGTGTTGTCACGCAGTCAAGCGCAGACGTCTATAAATACGCAACCGAAGTTTCCAAAAAAATCGCAACGCTCAAAAAGGGCGCAACATTCAACGTCCTTAACCAGGCAAACGGCTGGGGACTGATTGAGCAAAACGGCAATAAGGGATACATGAAGCTTTCGAACATGTATGTTCAGATGGACGAGTTCACCTCCCCCACCGTAAAGAATCTCTCCGCAACCGTTATTAAGTCTTCCCTTTCCGCCTACAGCTGCGCGCTTGAAAACAGCGACTATCTGGTCGGCTCTTTGGATATCGGCGAAACCGCCAATGTGACCGCCTATACCGACAAATGGGCGCGCGTGCGCGTGAACCGCGAAGATGTATACGTGCTTAAAAAATATCTGAGCAACGAAACCTATACCGCTTTAAGCGCCTCCTCCGGCACCAAGACTGAAGTCAACAAACTGCAAAAGGCGCTTGAGAATCTGGGCTATTTTGACGGAAATCCCGCCGGCAACTACGGTTCTTTGACAACTGCTGCAGTTCAGCGATTCCAAAAACAGTTGGGTCTTGAAGTAACCGGCAGCGCAGATCTTGCAACCCTTCGCATCCTCTATTCACAGGAAGCGCCCGAATGCGCGATCCGCACAAAGACGATTTCCAAAAACGATACCGGAAGCGACGTCACGCGCCTTCAGAACCGCCTGACCTATAAAGGCTACATGAACGCCTCCATCGACGGCGATTTCGGCACAATCACGGAAACCGCAGTCAAAATCTTCCAGAAGGTTGCAGGTCTTACGGAAACGGGCATCGCCGATTCCAATACCTTAAAGCGCCTCTTCTCCTGCGATGCTCCTGCAAACAACACGGGAACCGTCGCAGGATCCGGAAACAACAGCAATAGCAACAACGGCAACTATTCCACCGATCCCGAAGACGATCAGGGCTCGGGCAGCGGCTCCGAAAAGGCCGAGACCGTCATCGAATGGGGTCTTAAACAGCTGGGCAAGAAGTATGTGTACGGCAATGAAGGTCCGAACACCTTTGACTGCTCCGGTTTCACCCAGTTCTGCTATGCAAAAGTCGGCGTAAAGCTCAGAAGAAGCGCGCAGGCCGTCGGCTACAATGACGGAACGAAAATTTCGAACATCTCCGACCTCAGACGCGGCGACATCGTATGCTTCAACACCATCAACGACAGCGATCTTTCCGACCACGTCGGCATCTATCTTGGCAACAACCAGTTTGTGCACGCCTCCTC
>JAZSFI010000542.1:0-16043 GCA_045532135.1 Clostridia bacterium
AGGCCGTTGATGATCGGGATGGAGCCGTACTGAGCCAGCTCTTCTACATCGGACTGGCGGAAGGTGCGGATCATGATACCGTCCAGATATCTTGAAAGAACGCGCGCGGTATCCTTGATGGGTTCGCCTCTTCCAAGCTGAAGTTCGCTTCCGGAGAGCATGAGGGCGTGGCCGCCCAGCTCGTACATGCCCACTTCAAAGGAGACACGGGTACGGGTGGAACTTTTCTGGAAGATCATGCCGAGGGTTTTGCCCTTCAGATGCGGATGGGGAATGCCGTTTTTGCGCTCGTATTTGAGCTGATCGGCCAGATCCAGAACGCCCAGAATGTCGTCTTTGGTCATATCGGACATTTTCAGAAGATGCTTCATTTTTTGTTTCCTCCTTGCAGGTGGTGAATCGCATATTTCGGTTTGTTTGTCGGATGTTTGGTTGCTTGCTCATTTCCAGTCCTGGGGATTTCGAAAATCATATCCTCCATTATAGCACGTTCGGATCATTATGCAACTCAATTCCGAAATCTTAATCTTATTTGTATAAATATGCGCATATTCATATTTTCCGTGCATATCTGCATATGCTGTCTGGCGGGATAAAAGAAAAGGGAGGCGACATAAGCAGCATGCAGGGCTTGTTTTATGGAACGGGCACGGCCATAGTAACGCCCTTTAAGGACGGAAAAACGGACATGGCTGCGTTTGAACGATTGATCAGGCGGCAGCTCGGCGCAAAAATCGGCGCTTTGATTGTCTGCGGAACGACGGGCGAAGCATCAACGCTTACGGAAAGCGAAAAAATCGATCTTGTTGCGTGCGCGAAGGAGATGTGCAAAGGAAAAATGCCCGTGATTGCGGGGGCGGGTTCGAACAACACGGATACTGCCGTCAAAAACGCGAAGGCCATGGAAAAAGCGGGCGCGGATGCAATTTTATGTGTGACGCCGTATTACAATCTGTGCAGTCAGGAGGGACTCAAGGCGCATTTTACTTCCGTTGCCGACAGCGTCGGCGTGCCGGTAATATTGTATAATGTGCCGTCGCGCACGGGCGTGAGCCTTGAAGACAAAACGGCGGAGGATCTTTTCAAGCATCCGCGCATTCCCGCGGTCAAGGAAGCGGCAAGCGATTTTTCAAAGGCGATGAAGATGACAAATCTCTCGATGGACGGCGCGTATGTGTATTCGGGAAACGACAATATGACGGTAAGCCTCATGGCGCTTGGCGCATGCGGCGTGATTTCGGTTGTGTCAAACGCCGCGCCCAATCAGATGCGCAGGATTACGGACGCCTGCCTTTCCAATGATTTTGAAAAGGCGCGAAAAGAAAACGCGTGCCTTACGCCCCTTATGGATCAGATGAAAACGGATATAAACCCGATTCCGATCAAGGCGGTGCTTTCTGTAATGGGTCTGATTCAAAATGAGCTTCGCCTTCCTTTGACTGCGCTTTCTGCGGAAAAGATGAAGACGGTGGAAGCGTTTTTGAAAAATCATCCGGAGATTTCGTAAGCGCAAAATAAAAAAGCGTCCCGTGCGGGAAGGAACGCGCTTTCCTTCCGGCGGGACGCTTTTCTTTTCGCAATGCTGTTTTATCGGTTCAGGAAGGCTTCGATCAGTTCGGCTGCTTCCCCGTCGGGATCGCCCGCCATGTCGAGCCAATGAATTTCGGTATCTCTTTTAAACCAGGTCATCTGGCGCTTGGCAAATTTCTTGATGGCTTTTGAAAGGCCGTCCAGCATTTCGTCAAGGGAGGCGATTTCGCCCGTCAGATACTGGGTGATAAATCGGTATTCAAGCCCCAGCTTCATCATGAATTCAACGGTTGCGCCCTCAGAAAGAAGCTGTTTGACTTCTTCGATCATGCCTTCCTTCACGCGTCGTTCAAGACGCTCGTCGATGCGCTTTTTTAACGTTTCCCTGTCCCACGAAACGCCGATTTTGATCGTTTCGTATTTTCTTTCGGCGGAAGGAACCGCGTCGTCGCCCGATTCGATTTTTTCCAGAACGCGCATCACGCGGTTTCGGTTGTTTCTGTCGATTTCAATATCCGGTACGGCTTTTAAGAGCATATCGTAAAGCTCGGGCGTTGAAAGCTTTTCAAGCTCGTCTCTGTATTCAAGGTTCGGCGTTTTGTCGGAAAGAAGATAACCCTCCGTGACAGATGCGACATACAGCCCCGTGCCGCCGACCAGAAACGGAAGCTTTCCGCGCGCATGGATGCCGTCGATGGCTTCATAGGCCTGCTTTTGAAAATCCGCCATGGAATAAAAATCGTTTGGGCTGCAAACGTCCAGAAGATGATGGGGAACGCCCAGCATTTCTTCGGGTTTGATTTTTCCGCTTCCGAGGTCAAGTCCTTTGAATACCTGTCTGGAGTCGGCGGAGATGATTTCGCCTGCGAAACGGGACGCGAGGCGCACGCCCAGCCCGCTTTTTCCGGATGCGTTGGTGCCCACGATGGCTATCAGCTTTTTCATTGGATTTCCTCCGAATTCTGTTTACAGCGTAACGTTTAAAAATGCGCCTTTTTGGATGCGACGGCTCAAAAGGTACTGCCGGATATACGCGTCGATGACGAACGCAATCCAGGGGCCGGTATAGGCAAAGAACCAGCCGGGGAGCAGCTGATCCATGGGATAGCAGCAAATGTAAGTGAGAAGGGGACGGATGATTGTGACCGAAATCAGCGCGCAGAACGCAACGAATCGGACGTCGCCCGCGCCTCTTAAACAGCCCGAATACACCACGCGCCCGTTCTGGGGAATAATGCCGGTGATAACCACCATGAAGGCGACGCCTGCGCCCGCGATGATGGCGGCTTCCTGCGTGAAAAGCCCTGCAAGCAGACGGCGCGTAAAGAAGATGACGATCATTAATAGGATACTGGCGACGTGCGAAATTTTTCGGCTCACCTGCACATACGCGCTTGCAACGTCCTTTCGCCCGCTTCCGAGCGACTGGCCGACCAGCGTCGCGCCTGCGGTCGCCACGCCGTCGCCCAGAACGAAGGACAGACTTGTCACCTGCTGAACGATCTGATAGCCCGCGAAGGGATAGGTTCCGATGTCGGCAATCAGGCGGGCGTTGATGAAAAATCCGATCCTGAGCGCCGCGCTTTCCGCCATGGAGGAAGAACCGACGCGCAGAAAGCCCGAAATCGTCTTTTTGTCAAAGACGAAGTTTTTGCGTGACAGGCGCAGATATCCGCCCGGCTTGATCGCGAAGGCAAACGCGATTGCACAGGAGACGAACGTTCCCAATGCCGTTGCAATCGCGGCTCCGCGAACGCCGAGCTCGGGAAAGCCCAGATTTCCGCCGATCAGGCAGTAGTTGAAAAATACGTTTACAATATTTGCGGCAATGTTCGTCACCATTGTGATCGTGGTTTTTCCGATGGCGCGCATGCCGGCGCACAGACACAAAGACCAGGAATTGAACACAAAGGCAAGCGATATAATTTTAAAATACTCGACCGACATTGAAATCGTGTCTTCCTTTGCGCCCGCAATGTACATAAGCGGATGCGCGCCGAAAAAGCCGAGCAGCATGGAAAAAATGCCGATGATGGTTACAAAAAACATGCTCTGCATCAGCACTCTGTTTGCGCCTTCCCGATCGTCTTCGCCCTTTCTTCTGGCGATGAGCGCGGTTGTTCCCACGCAAAGCGCCTGCGTGATGATTAAAAGAATCATGCGCGGCTGATTGGTAAGGCCTACAGCCGTCAGCGCCTCTGGGCTGATGTGGCCGACCATCATGCTGTCAATCGAGCCGATGATGGACAAAAGCGCGCCTTCAATCGTTGCGGGCAGCGCGATTTTCAGCGCTTTTTGATAAAGCGATTTTGTTTCAGGCGTTTCGCCGTCCCATTTTATGTTTTTCAGGCGGAACAGATACACAAATAAACGGATGAATTTATTTCGCATGACGATACAGTTCTTTCATTTCGGTTTCGATTTTTCTATTATAAACTGATTTGCGCGTGATATCAATAGGAAGCGAGCGCCTGTAAAAAAGATTTTTAAATATAAAAACTTTCTTTGATTCAATCCTATTGCCCGTATGCTTTTGTGATGATATAATGAAGATATCAGTCTCAAATGGGGGGAAAACCTGTATGGGCATGTTTGAAATCAGAAAAGACGGATTCTATTTAAACGGCGAACCCTTTAAGGTGCTTGCGGGCGCAATTCACTATTTCCGCGTGCCGCGCGAATATTGGCGCGACCGGTTGATGAAGCTGAAAGCCTGCGGCTTCAATACGGTTGAGACGTATGTGGCGTGGAATGCGCACATGCCCACGGAGGACACGTTTGATTATTCCGGCATGCTGGATCTCAATGCCTTTTTGGATGAGGCGCAGGCATGCGGCCTTTGGGCGATTGTGCGCCCCGGTCCGTATATCTGCTCCGAATGGGAATTCGGCGCGCTTCCGTGGTGGCTTTTAAAATATGATCTGTCGCTGAGATGTGCGGATGAAAAATATCTAAGGCACGTGGATGCATATTTTGATCACCTGATTCCAAGGCTCCTGGAAAAGCAGATCACGCGCGGCGGAAATATCCTTATGATTCAGGTGGAAAACGAATACGGAAGCTATGGAGACGACGAGGAATATCTGACATATATCAAAAACGGGCTTCTTTCCCGCGGCGTTGATGTTCCGCTTTTCACTTCCGATGGAGATGCGGATTTTATGCTGACCGGCGGCACGCTTTCAGACGTGCACAAGACCGTGAATTTCGGATCCCGCGCAAAGGCGCAGTTTGCTTCCCTTCGCCGCTATCAGCCGGACGGCCCCCTCATGTGTACGGAATTCTGGAACGGCTGGTTTGACCATTGGACGGAGAAGCATCATTCAAGAACGCCTGAGGAGGCGGATACCGCGCTTCGCGAGATTCTTTCAGAGGGCGGCTCTGTTTCCGCTTACATGTTCCACGGCGGCACGAATTTCGGCTTCATGAACGGCGCGAACTGTCCGGGCAGCTTCAATTATCAGCCCACGATTTCAAGCTATGACGACGACGCGCCCTTAAACGAGTGCGGCGACATCACGGAAAAATACCGCCTTTTCAATAAAACCCTTGCCGAAATGGAAGGAAAGGAGTTAGCGCCCGAATTTGCGCCCGGCGCAAAAGCGAAATACGGACGCGTGGCCTTTACAAAATCCGTATCGCTTTTCGATGCGCTTTCCGTCATCGGCAAAAAACACCGTATTGCCAACCCTGTTCCGATGGAAAAGCTTAATCAGGGCTATGGCTTTATTCTGTACTCTCAGAACGTGAAAGGCCCGCGCGAAGAAAATACCCTGACGCTTCAGGAAGTCCGCGACCGCGCGCACATTTTTGTAAACGGCCGGTTTATGGGCGTTCAGTACAGAAACGACAAAGATGCGCAGGTGAAATTCGCGGTTCCTGCGCAGGGCGTAAAGCTTGATATTCTCGTTGAAAACATGGGCAGAGTCAATTACGGCCCGTATCTGAAGGATGCAAAAGGCATCACCGAGGGCGTGCGTCTGGGTCAGCAGTTTTTGTTCGGCTGGGATGCGTACACGCTCCCGATGGACGATGTTTCGAATCTCCCCCTGAAGGGCGGCGTTGCGCCCTTTGACGGAACGCCCGTATTTTTGTCGGGCACGTTTGACGCGGGAGAAGAACCCAAGGATACGTTTGTGAAGCTTCCGGGCTTTAAAAAGGGCGTCATCTTCCTAAACGGCAGGCTCCTTTCGCGCCATTGGGAGGTTGGTCCGCAAAAAAGCGCGTATCTGCCCGCACCCTTTCTCAAAAAAGGCGAAAACGAACTGACCGTTTTGGAGCTTGACGGATTTGAAAAGGCAGAAGCGTATCTGGATGATCAGATGGACATCGGATAAGGAGAGGAACATATGAAATTTCACTTTATCGGAACAGGCGCGGCGGATTATCCCAAGCACTCGGACGCGCCGGAAAAAAGAAGATTCACTTCGACCCTCGTTGACGACAGCCTCTTAATTGACGCAACGGAATCCATCATCGAGGATCTTGACAAAATCAAAAACGTTCCCGCGATGATTTTTACCCACAGCCACAAGGATCATTTTGACAAGGCGTTCAAGGACATGGTTGCGCCTGTTGAATGCTTTGCTGAAAAGAGCTGGGCGGCGGAGTGCGAAGCCAAGCCGCTTACGCCCTATGAACCCGTGCAGGCGGCGGGATTTACGATTCTTCCGCTTCCGTCCAATCATTCGACGCCGAGAAAGGATGAGCAGCCGCTCATCTATATCCTCGAAAAGGACGGCGAGCGCGTATTATACGCCACCGACGGCGCATGGCTTTTAAACGGCGCGTATCACGCGATCAAAAAAGGCGAAATGCTGGACGCCTGCATTTTTGACGGAACCGTGGGCGACGAATTTCCGAGCAACTGGCGCATATTTGAGCACAACACGCTTCCGATGGTGAGGACGATGAAAAAGGCGCTCATCGGTGCAAAGCTTTTAAAAGAGAATGCGCCCGTGATCGTGACCCATCTTGCGCGTACGCTGCATCCGGATCAGAAGACGCTGGAGGAAAACGAGAAGAAGATGGGATCAGAGCTCATCATCGCCTATGACGGCATGGTGTTTGACACCAAAAAGCAAAACGTAGGAAACTGAACCGGCAGAATCGGTTTTTTGCCGAATTGCGCTTTAAAGCGCGGCGGCCTTCATTTGAAAGGGCGATATCCAATCGCCCTAAAATCATTTTTCTGTACGTTTTCCAATGAAAGGAACAAAAGCCTATGGTCAAGGATCGGAATTTTTATAAGACCATTTTCCGCATTTCGCTGCCTGCGGCGTTTTCGTCTTTGGTAAGCTTTCTGGTCGTGGTTGCGGACGACATTATGGTCTCCTATATCGGATCGGGCGTTTCTGCGCAGTCCGCCGTTTCCCAGATCAACGCGCTGACCGCATTTTTTACCGCGACCGTTTCCGGTCTTGTCAGCGGTTCAAGCGTTCTGATTGCGCAGTACTGGGGCAAAAAGGACATGGAGCGCATCAAGCGCATTTTCTCCATGGTGTTTTTGATCTCGGTGGGCGTGTCGCTTATGTTCTGTCTGGCGGCGCTTTTGTTTCCCGACAGCATTATCCGTGTAATTTTAAAGGGCGACGGGGGAGAAGTTACGCGTCTTGCGCGCGAGTACTTTTTGATCGTCTGCTTTAGCTACATTCCCTTTGCCGTGACTACTGCACTGACCGGCATGCTCAGATCGGTTGAGGTTGTGCGCGTCACTTTGTATGTGTCGATCGCATCCCTGTTTGTCAATATCAGCCTTAACTATGTTTTCATTTTCGGAAAACTGGGCTTAAAGCCGATGGACGTTCAGGGCGCGGCGCTTGCGACGCTTTTAACGCGCGTGATTGAAACGATCATTGTCTGGTTTTATACCTTCCGCGTTCAGAAAGTGCTTGAGGTCAAACCCCGGCAGCTTATATCCTTTGATAAAGTGCTTTTCAGGGATTACGCCAAATACGGCCTGCCTGTCGGCTTTACCGATATGCAGTGGGCGCTGGTGGGTCTTTTGAAAGCTGCGATCATCGGGCAGATGGCGAAGGAATTCATTTCCGCAAACGCCATTACGGGCGCCATGATGAATCTGGGCACCATGTTTACCTTCGCCCTGGCCGGCGGCGCGTGCGTCGTGGTCGGAAAAGCGGTCGGAAAGGGCGATATTGAAACCGCGAAAGAGTATTCAAAGACCATTCAGATCATGTTTGCCGTGATCGGCGTTATCATGGCTATTTTGGTTTTCGCCTTGAGAAAGCCGTTTACATCGCTTTACCACTCTTCGGAAGATCCCGAGGTATACAGGCTCTCCATTCTGATGATTGCCATCGGCGCGGTGACGCTTATGGGAACGAGCTATCACGCATCGTGCTTTGTGGGCATCAACCGCGGCGCGGGCGACAGCCGTTTTGTCGCCAAGGTCGATATGATCTGCGGCTGGCTGATTGTTCTTCCGGCAATGCTTTTATCCGCCGTTGTCCTGCGCCTGCCGGGACCGATTGTGTTCCTTGCCTCGCGCATTGATCAGTGCTTTAAGTGGATCATTGCGTTTTTCCGCCTGAGGGGCGACAAGTGGATTCAGAATGTAACCAGAAACGACTAAAGAACCTGCCCCAACAGGAGGAGATACCATGGAACGGATGACTGAAATGAGCCGCATGATGTTTGCTCGGGCCAAGGATCCGATGAATATTCAGGATGCGGTGCATCTGCTTGAGGAAGGCGCGAAATTCCGGAATTTTGCGGATAAACTGAACGCCTTTGCCTATGGGCGCGATATCAGAAAGCTTTTGACAGACGGCCTTATGGAAAATCATCCCGAGGCAAAGTTTGACGCGGTGGACAAAAAGGTCAGAAACTGGCTAAACGGAAGGACTCAGTCCGTTTCCAAAAAAGACGCGTTTGAGCTTGCGTTTATTCTGAAACTTACGCTTGAAGACGCGGACAGGTTTATTTCCATGGTGACGGAGGAAGGCATCCATTGGCGCGACGTTCAGGAATTGACGTATGGCTTCGCGCTTTCGTCAGGCATGACGTATTCCGAAGCGAATGCGCTTTACGAGCGGATGCCCAAGGACGCTATTTTGGAAAATGCGGATGCCGAAGCAAGCACAAGCCTGATTAAAGATGATATTCTGTCCGTTTCGGACGAAAAAGCGCTGGTTGAGTATGTCGAAAAGGCGATTTCGTCGCTTGGAAAATACCACAATACGGCCTATAACCTTTTTATGGAATATATGCAGATGCTGGAGGACGCAGGGATTGTGGACGGCCTCAATGAGGAAAAGTCCATGTCGGTCAGAGACGTACTGGACAGCTATCTGTATAGGCAAACCGTGCCCGCAGGCGCAAAGGGCAAAAAGGAAGCCTTGAGCGAAGCGCAGAAGGTCATCAAAGCCGACTGGCCGGACGAAACCACGCTTTCGCGCATGAAATCGAGACAGACGGACGTGACGAGAAAGGTGCTGATTCTCCTCTTTCTTGCTACAAACGGAGGCGATGCGGAGGAGGACTATGACTATGATGACGATGAGGAACTGACGCGCGATGAAATTTTTGCCGACGCCGTTCAGAGGCTGAATCTCATGCTGTCCTCCAGCGGCTTTATGAAGCTCGATCCCAGAAACCGCTTTGACTGGATGGTTATGTATGCGATGTGCGCCGAGGACATTTTTGACGTGGACGAAAGGTTTTCTTCCTTCCTGTCTGAACTTTATGCAAACGGAAACTGAATTCAAGTTTCCGGGGGCGGGTGATGTATTCTTTCGGTAAGAAAAGGATACGGGCAACCGAAACGGAGGACAGAAAATGATCCAAAGAAACGCGCTTGAAATCGGGGCGAAATTGTATTTTCCGGGCATGGATATCGAAATTGTTTCCGTGCTCGGACAAGGTTCCAACGCAATTGTATATAAAGGCTCCTATATCGACGCTCTTACGGAAAACGCCGTGCATACCGTTTTGATCAAGGAGCTGTTTCCCTATCATCCCAAGGGACTGATTTTTAGAAACGCAGACGGGAAAATCGTCGTTTCGCCCGAGGCAAACGAGCTTTTTTCCCTGCACAAACAGTCCTTTGAGCGCGGAAACCGGGCGCATCTGAAGCTTTTGGAGATGTATCCCGAAAAAATCGGCGGGAACGTAAACACGTATGAGGCAAACGGCACGCTCTATACCGTTTTGTCGGAGTCTGGCGGAAGGGACATAAACGCCTCCGAAAAGCCCAAAACGCTTAAAATTCTTACGCGCCGCATGCTGTCTATTCTGGATGCGCTTTCGGCGTTTCACGAATCAAACCTTCTGCATCTGGACATAAGCCCCGACAATATCCTTTTAGTCGGAAAGGGAGAAAACGAAAGATGCATGCTGATTGACTATAACAGCGCGTTTTCACCGGAAGATCTGTATTTTGCCGGCGACGTTTATTTTTCCGTAAAGCAGGGCTTTACCTCGCCCGAAGTTATCAACAAAAATCATGACAAAATTACCCGGAGCTCCGATCTTTATTCCGTAGCGGCGGTCTTTTTCTGCATGCTCATGGATCGCCCGCTGACGCTCAGGGAATCGCTTTCAAAAAACCCGCCGGATGTTTCGGATGCTCCTTTATTAAGGGACGTACCCGAAACTGTCACCGCGCAGGTCATGGTTATTCTGAAAAAGGGTTTATGCACGCTTTCTGGTAAACGATATCAGAGTATTTCCGATATGCGCGAGGCTTTTCTTGAGCTTATGCGCCGAATTGACATGCTTGGCGTGACGCACGCAGCTTTGTGGGAAGCGGGTAAAAGAAACATTCAGAAGCTTTTGCACGAAAACCCGTTTTACGGATACCTCAATAATGAAAACGAAATGTTCCCCGTGCGTCTTCAGGCGGAAGACGGCAAGACGCAGACGATGGAGGAATTTCTGGACGAGTTTTTGTCTGAAAACGGAGAATCGACGTCGGTGGTTTCAGGCGGCGGCATGGGAAAAACCACGCTGCTTCTCAAAAGCGCGCTGATGCATTCAAGCGCGTATTCGCCCATGAAGCCTGCCGGAATGTACGTGTCGCTCGCGGGCAAAAAAAGCGGCGAAAAGGATTTTCTCATCGATGAAATCCTAAAATCCCTGAGATTTACGTCGGATACTGTTACTTATGACGGTGCAAGGCATGCCCTTCGCGCACTTTTGGCCTCGCCCATCAAAACCAAACTGGGCGATGTCCCCAATCTGGTTCTTTATCTGGACGGACTTAACGAAGCCACCGGCGACACCACGCTTTTGTATCAGGAAATTCAGGAGCTTAACAGGCTTTCGGGTTTAAGGATTCTGCTTGCTTCGCGTTCTGAGGATGAAAAAATCCACTTTGTGCGCGTTTGCCTTTCGTATCTTACGGAAAACGACGTTATGGACGCGCTTAAAAAGCGCGGACTTCTGATTCCCGAAAGCGATGAAATCAAACAGCTTCTTAAGACGCCCCTGATGCTGTCCGTGTTTTTGAAGGCGTCAGGAGACAACAGCCAGCTGAAAGTATACACGGAAGAGGAACTCATGAACGCCTACATTTCTGCGCTTCTTACAAAGGAAAAGGAAGCACTGGGGGATGATGACGGTGAGCGCATCCGAATTGATGCGGCGGTAAAATACGTCCTTCCGGCGCTTGCTGCTGCAATGAAGAGAAACGGAGGTACGCTTACGGAAAAACCGTTGTTTGAAAAAACAGAAAAAATCCGAAAAACCTTTTTATCGAAAAATCTTTCCCGCGCTTTTTACGAATACCTGGGGCACAGAAAGGACATCGTTGGGGATACAGCCGATGCTTTCTTCGGAACGATGATCCACAGCATTTTATGGCGCAGGATGGGCCTTATTGTGTTTGTGGACGGCGCGTGGCGTATTTCGCACGCGAGAATCGGCGAGTATCTGGCCGGGCGGCATACGGAAAATGAAAAGAGAATTCGTAAAAGAAAAATGATTTCATTTTCTGCCGCGGCCTTGATCGTGATTTTATTGACCGGAAGCGGCGTTTTTGCCTATAATACATGGCTTCACGACCGCCTGTTTCCGCCCAAGATGCCGCCGGTTCCGTATAAAGACAGCGATGCGGAAAGATGCCTTTCCTATGCCGTGATGGGCTACACAAGATACGGCGGGATGTATGAAAACATGCAGAAGCTGCTTCGCAGGGAAAGCGTCAGGAAGAAGGAGGAGAAAACTTATCAATCCTCAAGCTTTCAGACTTTCAGCTACGTCGATCAGATGATGCAGTCGGATGGAGAAGTGGTTTCGTGGTCGCAGATCCCGTTTGAGGGAGAAATGGCGAAGGAACTCATTTACTTTCCTGATGAATGCCAGGCGCTTTATGAAGAAGCGGAGAAATGCTATCGGGCATGGCTTGAGGATGAGATTTTGCTGAATAAGTATCCGGAATTTGAAGACTGCCTGATCGATCTTGTCAATGCGGATGCAGCTTTGGCGGTTCAGATGTATCAGGTGATTTGCGCGCCGCATATGCAGGGCGACAATATTTGGCTTCCTGAGCTTAAAAAGAATTTTGAGATGCATGAGGAAATGAAACTGTTCTACGATGCGCTTGCGCCCGAAAAGGAAGGAGCTGACGCGATTTCGGATTGTCAGAGAGCGGAGGTAATCCGAATGGAAGCAATCACAAATCTTAAAAAGCTTATTTATCCCATCAAATCCTATTTGGAGGAGGTATAGCAAATGACAAAGCGTATCCTTGCACTGGTATTGGTTCTTTTGACGGCGGTTCCTTTCTTAGGAGTTTCGGAGCAGTATGACAAGGTTTTTGACGATCTTGGCAATTTCCTCCTTTATGTGGACAGAGTGCTCGAGGATGAGCGGTTTGTGCTTGAATATGTCGAGGCGTTCAATAATAACCGCACGCAGGACAATCTTCTGATTGCGCGCACGGCGGTTGCGTCCGCGCTCAGAGAAATTAAGGCGATGGAGGTTCCCAGTGCGACGCTAACAAATAAGGAAAGCATGATGTTTATGCTGGAAGGCGTGGAGGTCGAAGCGCTGACCTATCTTTACGATCATATTGACGTGGTCAAAGACGGCGCAATCGCCGACCTTCTGACGATTTCCGACACGCTTCTTTTCGATGTGTGCTTTGAGCCCGCGCTTGAAAATCTTATGAAAAAGTGCAGACTGTATTCAGAAAATATCGTTTTCGAAGCGCGCGACATGGTTTACACGACCAATTACCTCCTGCTTCAGTTAAATAGTGACTCCACGGGGGAATTCTGGCAGTATATTTACGACAACACGGCTGTTTTGAAGGATGAAATGGTGTTTAATACCGATTACGAGGCGCTGGTAAAACTGGAAAGTGGCAATATTGACCAGATTGCGCGGATTTATGAGGAAATCAAGGACCTCGGCGCATTTGAGGACTATTTTATTGATATCACCATTCAGGCCGCCGAAACAGGCGATGTAAGTGTATTCAAAAACAACCGCACCGAAATCATCGGCGAAGGCGTTGTTTTTCCCATGCCGGAATGGGGCGCTTTGTATGATGCGGAGTATCTGTACATTTTCTCCGAGCCCGGAACGGACGACTTGTATCTTCATACCATGGGCAGCGAAATTACAAAGGCGCCCGACAGAATCAAAATCACTGCGCCCGGCATAACGATTGACGATATGCAGATGTATCTTGATTCTTTAACGGTTTTGGAGTATAATCCGGTATATGAGTTTGACACGGTGGATGGTGTGACGACGCTTTATCTGATGGCGCAGAAGGACGCAAGTCAGCTCATGATCGTCTGGAACGAGAATGAAACCGTTTTGTATCTTGCGCCTCCGGTGGTAAGCCTCGTTCCGTACATGTACTGGAAATAACGCGGGTATTGGTTGAGCTTTTTCGGGTGGACGCATATGTCCACCCTCGTTTTTGTTTTTATCGGGAGGGAAAAAATACGCATGCTTTCAAAAATCAAACCGTATCTCGGCGACAAGGCGTTTTACAGAAAAGTTCTGAAAATCGCCGTTCCCATCTCGGCGCAATCGCTGATTACCGTTGGCGTAAATCTTATGGACACGGTCATGCTGTCGGAATTCGGCGACGCACAGCTGGCGGCTTCCGCGCAGGCGGGCAGCTTTATTTCGCTTTTTCAGATATTCTGCATGGGCATCGGCATGGGCGCATCCGTTCTGACGGCGAGATACTGGGGCATGAAGGAAATGCCTTCTTTAAAGAAGACCATCACGATCATGCTGAGGTTTCTGATGGCGTTTGCGGGCGTATTTACGCTTGCGACGATTTTCTTCCCGGATGAGATTATGTCGGTTTATGTGCGCGACGAAGGCGAAACCGTTTTAAAATATGCGATTATATACATCAAATGGATGATACCGACGTATTTCTGTATGGGACTTACGCTTACCTGTACCATTATTCTGAGAAGCGTGGGGCAGATGAAAATTCCGCTTTATTCCTCGATTTTTGCATTTTTCGTCAATATTTTCTTCAATTGGGTCTTTATTTTCGGCAAATTGGGCGCGCGCCAGATGGAAATTGCGGGCGCGGCGCTGGGCACGCTGATTGCAAGAATTTTTGAATTGGTTTTTATCTGCGGCTATTTCTTCTTTATTGAAAAGAAAATCGGCTACAGAATCCGCGATTTCTTTATGAAATGTCAGGATCTTGTGCGCGAATATGTGCGCGTTTCCGTGCCGGTTTTGATTTCGGACGGCCTTCTTGCCATCGGGAACAACATGGTCGCCATTATCATCGGCGGCATGGGCGGCGCGTTTATGGCAGCCAACTCCGTTACCACCATGATGCAGCAATTGTCAAGCGTGCTCACGCAGGGCGTGTCCCACGCCAGCTGCATTATCACCGGCCACACAATGGGCGAGGGCGACACCGAAAAGGTTCAACGTCAGGGTTATACTTTCCTTTTGTTCAGCTTTGTTCTGGGTCTGTTTGCGGCAGGGGTTATCCTTATCCTGAGCCCCGTCATCGTGAACTACTACGATATTACGTCCGATGCCAAGGAAATTGCCTATCACCTGATGGACGCAATCAGCCTGATTATCGTCTTCCAGGCTATGAGCTCCATCCTTACCAAGGGCGTTCTGCGCGCCGGCGGAGACACGAGGTTTTTGATGGCGGGCGACATCCTGTTTCTCTGGGTCGCGTCCGTGCCGCTGGGGTATCTTGCGGGTCTTGTCTTCCATTGGCCGCCGTTTTGGGTGTATACGATGCTCAAAATCGATCAGGTCATCAAATGCATCTGGTGCTTTTTCCGTTTGAGAAGCGGAAAATGGATGAAGAAGATCAGAAAAGCGGGAGAATGACAAAAGCCAAGGGGCGGTGATGGCATCGTCCCGGATATTTTAAAACAAAACACACTTCGAGGTGCCGTAAATGAATAAAAAAGATATTGCCGAAATTCGCCGGAGATTAAACTCTGAAAGCCACAATCCTATCGATGTGCGCGGACTGTATGTCAACGGAAAGGGAAACGTGGTTTCCGCGTTTCATAAAAGTCTCATGTCGCTTCCGCAGGAGGAGGCCGACAGTTACATGGCCATTTTCAAGCGAATTTTTTCCGGCGATTTCGGAAAAAATCTTTCCATGGTGCATTTCCCGATGGACGAGGTTCTGGAGGGCGACTGCCACGGCCGTCTTATGGATATGAACCGCGACAAGCTCATGGACGACGAACTGGCCAACGAGTTTTTTACCGCCGTTATCGAAAACACGCACATGGAGGGCAATTACTTAATCCTCCTTCTTCACGACACCTATGACGTGGCGTTTAAAACCCGAAATGGTGAGGACGACGAAACCGCAGACAGCGAAAACGTATTTTCCTATATCCTGTGCGCCGTATGTCCCGTGAAAATGTCCAAGTCCGCGCTTTGCTATTTTGCATCCGAGAACGATTTCGGCATCCGCGATCAGGACTGGGTGGTGTCGGCTCCGGAAATGGGCTTCATGTTCCCGGCCTTTGAAGACGGCGGCCCCAACATCCACGACGCGCTTTACTACACGAAGGACATTTCAAACACCCACTCCGATTTTACGCTCGCTGCCTTCAATATCGATTCCCTCGCAGCGCCTCAGGAAAAGAAGGAAGCGTGTCAGAGTCTGCTGGTCGAATCCCTTCAGGACGAATGCAGCATGGAGGTCGTTCAGGCCGTCAATGAGCAGCTGATCGCCCGCGTCGCCGAACAGAAGGCCGACAAGGAAGCCGAAACCGCCTGCGTTTCAAAGGAAGAAGTTTCCCGCATGCTGACCGGCTGCGGCATTTCGGATGAAAAGACCGAAGCCTTTAAAAAGAATTTTGACGAAACGTTTGGAAACGGCATGGATATTCCTGCCGCCTCCATCGTAAACGAAAGACAGTTTGAAGTCAGAACTCCGGACGTCGTTGTGCGCGTAAGCCCCGAGCGCGCCAATCTCATCGAAACGAGGATCATCGACGGCGTGAAATACATACTCATCAAAGCTGAAGAAGGCGTGACCGTAAACGGCATGTCGGTGGGCATGTAAGCATTCAAAA
>JAZSFI010000030.1:0-3080 GCA_045532135.1 Clostridia bacterium
CGCGAAAAGGGGCTGCTGCAGATTTTTTGCTTCTGCAACAGCCCCGTTTTGGTTTAATCCAGGAAGCTGGCCGGAAGCTCTCCGGTCAAGGTAATCAGGGTGATTTTTGGCGGATTCATGAGACGGAAGGGAAGGATGGTATCGTCCGTTACGGAAAGACCGGGAGAAGTGTAGACTGCCGTTCCGCCGACAGAGCGCTCGCCCCATACGTATTTCTGATTCGGGAACCAGCCGTAACGGGCGGACATGCTGGAGGAGATGTGGAAAGCGCCGATACCGGGAATGCGCCACTCGCCGCCGCAGAAATGGCCGGAGAGGATGAGATCGGGCGCGGGGTAGTAACTTTTGAGCTCTTCCTGCGTGAGGGAATCCTGGGAGACGTAAATCTGAGAATCGGTGGGCACTTCGTGGGAAAGCATGATGATGATGTCCTGCGCGTTATAGGTCAAGAGACGCTCTTCCGCTTTCAGCATGGTCTGGTAGCGGTAGCTGGTGAATGGAAGCGCCTTTTTGCTTTCGTCGATTCCGACCAGCATGCTTTCCTTTTCCTGCTCCATTTCTTCTTTCAGAAGCTCCGCGGCTCTTGCAATGTCGAGGTTTAAAAAGGTATCGGGAAGGAGCCAGATATTGCTGGAACCTTTGGTTATTTTCTGGGGCGCGTTTAAAAAAATCGCGCCGCGCTCCTGCGCGCCGAGGACCCAGTCGGCCAAGACCATCTGATTCAGCGTAAGCGTTTCGGAGGAGTTGTCTCGCGCCTCATCAAGAAGGGGAGAAGGATCGTTGTCGCCGGCGATGAAGTAGACAGGTTTTCTGGAATTCAGAACGTCCAAAAGCGCGTAAAATGCGGTCGGGTCGCCGTTTTCGCCAACCATGTCGCCGGTGATGAGAACGGCATCATAGGAGAGGTTTTGCGTGATACGGCTGAGCGCGGACTGATCCTGACCGAAGTTTTTGCCCTGAAGATCGGATATATGCAGAATCTTGAATCCTTCAAAGTCTTCCGGAAGACCCGTTATGATAATGGATTCATAATCTGTTGCAACGCTTCGGTCGTTCATGGCCAGAACAATCAGAATAAGCGCCAGAAAAATCATTACCATAAAACCGACAAAGGTGACTTTTCGCCCGAATAAATGATATTCTCTTTGTACGTTGTCTTCATGTGCGGCGGTGGTAAACGCGTTTAAGCGTCTGATCAGATTCCAAATCTTTTTCCAGAAAGTGCGCTTTTTGGGCGTTTTTCGCTTTTGAACCGGCTTGCGTTTTTTTGTATTCTCAGGCATGGATGTGTTGTCTCCTTTGTATATGAGAGCCTATTGACGGATAAATCTCTATTTTATATTATAAAACGATTTGTCCAAAACGTAAAGATGTGATATAATAAAAAAGGGTTACGAATGAGAATAAGGACGGGCTTTTGAAACATGGCGAAGATAAAAAGCGTGTACGTGTGCGCAGAGTGCGGATACGAGACCAATAAATGGATGGGCAAATGCCCGGAATGCGGAAAATGGAATACGTTTTCCGAAGAAAACCGGCAAAGCGCATATGTGGAAGAAAAAAAGCTGAAGCGCGCTCCGGGAAACGGTGCGCCTGCGCTTGAAATCAATGAAATTCCCGATGAAGCGGCGGGACGCATTACAACCGGAATCGGGGAAATGGACCGGGTGCTGGGCGGGGGCATCGTCGAGGGCAGCATGGTTCTAGTCGGCGGCGATCCCGGTATAGGAAAAAGCACGCTGCTTACCCAGCTTTCGGCAAACGTTTCGTTAAGAGGCGAAAGGGTTTTGTATGTGTCAGGCGAAGAAAGCGCAAGGCAGATTAAACTGAGAGCCAACCGTCTGGGCGCAAACACGACCGGCTTTTATGTGCTTGCCGAAAATGATGTTTCGATCGTTGAAAAACGCATGCAGGAGATTTCGCCCACAATTATGATCATCGATTCCATTCAGACGATGTATATGACGGAAATTTCTTCTGCGCCGGGAAGCGTGTCTCAGGTCAGGGAAAGTGCGGCAACGCTCATGCGGCTGGCGAAAACAAGCGGATGCGCGATGATGCTGGTTGGACATGTGACCAAGGAAGGCGCGATCGCGGGTCCGCGCGTGCTTGAGCATATGGTGGATGCAGTTTTGTATTTTGAAGGCGACAGGAGCAGCCAATACAGGCTTCTGCGTGCGGTCAAAAATCGTTTCGGTTCCGTAAATGAGCTGGGCATGTTTGAAATGACCTCGCAAGGCATGCGCGAGGTCACCAACGCCAGTGAAACGCTTTTGTCCGAGCGCGCGCATGATGCGAGCGGATGCGTGGTATACTGCGCAATGGAGGGAACGCGTCCCTTGATGACGGATGTTCAGGCGCTGGTCACGCCGACAGTGTTCGGAAATCCAAGGCGCATGTCAAGCGGCATTGAGACGGGCAGACTCTTCCTTCTTCTGGCCGTTCTTGAAAAACGCGCGGCGCTGACGCTTTATAATCAGGATGTATATATCAATATCGCGGGCGGAATGACGCTGACCGAGCCGGCCAGCGATCTGGCCGTTTGCGCGGCAATTGCATCCTCAAGCAAGAATCTTTTGCTGGGTGCGGATTGGGCGCTTTTGGGAGAGGTCGGCCTTGCGGGCGAACTTCGCGCGGTTCCGCATGCGGAAAGAAGGCTCTTGGAATGTCAGCGGCTGGGCTTCAAAAACGTGATTTTGCCAAAGGCAAACTTAAAATCCATTCGTGTCCCCGAGGGACTTAACGCAATCGGTGCGGAAACGCTTTTTGAAGCGCTGAAATTTCTTGGGATATATAATGCGCCCCAAAAGTATAAAGCTTGAAAAACAAGAGAAAACTAACCTCCGATCAATCATCGGAGGTGTTTTTTATATGCGAAGGTTTTTGATGACGGTGCTTTCGGTCGTGCTGGCGTTTTACGCTCTTTCCGGATGCATGAAAAAGGCGGATGCGCCAAAGGAAGAAAATAAGCCGCAGATCAGCGATAAACTGACGTTGAACGATGAGGGAATTCCGGAAATCACGGTATACAACATAAAAGAAGAGCTTTCAACGCGCATGGATGTTGAAAGCTATGTGGA
>JAZSFI010000173.1:0-3943 GCA_045532135.1 Clostridia bacterium
CATTGCCATCATCGCCCGTATAGTTAACGGTGTATGTATTCTCGATATAACCCAGTGCTGCATCCGCTTCCGTGATACGTCTATATTCGCCAATGCCGTAAGAATCACCCGGCGGCAGATCTCTGCGCTTGTCCTGATAATCACGCTCACTGGTACCCTCACCACGGGTCTTGACAACATGTTCGTAATCATACGTCATCGTCACGCTGTCAGAAGTGTTTGTGATCGTGCGGCTAATGTACATGAGTTCTCCGGGTACATAGTAAGCACCATTGCCGCGCTTTGAGTCTTCGGTTACTGTTAACGTTAACGAGCCGGGGGCCATGTAGTCATCAGGCAGCTCGCCGGGGCCGCAGGGCAGGATGAGGGTATTGGAATACACGGTATCTTCCTTGCCGGTGTTCTGATAGGTGAAGGTCGCATAGCCGGTATTCTCAATGTAGCCGCGCTGCGCATCCGCTTCAGTAACAGTATAATCGAATTCCGCGCCAAGCACCCAGGCATCTGCCGGGCCAAAGACAATCTGATCGCCGCCCTTGAGGGGATCATAGATCACAATGTTCTCAAGCGGGTTATTCTCATCAGAACGGACGGTCAGACCATACTTGATCGCTTCGCCCGGGACATAGTATTCACCATTCGCCGGACCGCGCATATCAATCTTCTCAAGAATAACAGCGCTATTGTCATCTTCGCCCGTTAAGACCGTAACTTCATTGGAGGAAACGCTTACCCATGCATCTCCCTCGGGATCGAAGAAATAGGCGGTAGCGATATTGGAAACAAAGCCGTTTTCGATATCCGTTTCCGTTACCACGTGGGACACGGAATAGGTGTATTCGCCGCCGTCGGCCTCGGGAAGAATGTCAAGAACCGCGTCTTCATTATTGCCCTTGATGGGATCGGTGATTTCAACATCAAGAAGCGTAAGGCCTTCGGGCACGGTGAAAATGACAGAATACAAAACGGTTTCGCCGAGGGTGTAGAATTTGCCGTTTGCGGGAGAAGAGGCTTCCTTTTTATTCAAGGATGCAAACGCATATCCGGTATACGGAATCGGTTCCTGTTCGGTTTGGTCGCAGCGAATACATTTGCGCTCTTTAAGGCCGTCTTCGTTTGCGGTTGGCTGTTTAATAATCTGCCACTCGCCGAAGGAATGACCGAGCTCAGGAATCGAACCGAACTCCGTCTTTTTGCAGACGCTGCATCTTATATATTTCAAGCCGAAAAATGTACATGTAGGCTCTCTGTCTACCTGCCATTCGCCAAACTTGTGGTTGGTGCCTTCAACCCACCGGTCTTCCATTCTGCCGCAGCGCTCGCAATACCGAACCTGCCAGCCGCCCTCATTGCAGGAGGGCTTTTCATGCGCCCAATTCCAGCTGCCCCACTTATGACCCAGCGCAGGAATTTCCTCAGGATCTCCCTGTTCGGATCCGCAATGGACGCAGATGTTCTCCTTATAGCCGGGCATTTCGCAGGTGGGCTCACGTCTAGTTTGTGTATTCCACTTGTGCGGGCCGGGCTCTTCTCTTCCATCCAGCCATTCGCCGCAGTATTTGCATGCGATTTCCCACACGCCGAATTCCATGCAGTTGGTCGCCTGCGGACGTATCCATGTCTTGCTGCCGGGCACACACGGGCCGCACTGATCGTAATATCCTCCCAGCGCGCCGCATTTTTCGCAATATTCCTGCGAAGGCTTCCAGTCCTGACAGTTAGCCGGCTTACCCTGCGGCCATGACCACGTCCACTGGTGGTAACAGTTGATGTCTCCCGTAATTTCCGAAGACGCGGAAACCGTCATGCCCAGGAGCATGACGAGGGAAAACATGAGACAAAGAATACGCTTTGCGTTCATCATGGTGATTCCTCCAATACAGATGATTCGCTTTGACAATGCTGCATAAGGAAGTATGCCTGATTTTATCCATCTTTTATTTTAACCGTTTCTACACAATTTCGGAACTACACGAAAGTATCGTTTTTTAATATGAAAGAAAAAACTATACTTTCGTACAGTGGTCAAATTTCACAAATACTGATATAATACATATTGGGTTTATATATCCATGCTTATTTAATTATACTTTATATCAAAATGATTGGAGCAAATGTCCATGTCCCAAAAACGATCCATCGCGTATCTGATTTTGATCGCGGCGGCTTTGATGTTTGCCTATCTTTTAAGGTTTGTGTTTCACCATAAGACCGACGACGCGCTTTTTGCCATTTCAATGATGACGCTCAGATGGCTGATTCAGGTTCCGATGACGGTTTTATGGATGATCTCCATCCGTCGCCGGATTTTGAACCCCTCCATACGAAAAATGCTGTTGAGTGTAGGCGCTCTTCTTCTGTTTTGGCAGGTGGTGCGCGTAATCAAATACGACTATATCATCATCACCGAGCCCGTCGGTCGGTATCTTTGGTACTGCTTCTATATTCCGATGGTGCTTGTGCCCTTAATCGGCGTGTTCGTGGTCAGCCACATCGGAAAGGGCGAGGGGTATCATTCGCCCAAATGGATGTATCTGTTGCTCATACCCGCGTTTTTCTTAATCGCAGTCGTGTTTACAAACGATCTTCATCAGAAGGTTTTCACCTTCAACCCGCTCTTTTACAACTACAATTTCGATTACGGCTATGGGTTAATGTATATCGCCGTAATGGCGTGGTTTGTGTGCCTTGCGCTTTTCTTTGTCATCGGCCTTATGGTCAAAAGCCGCGTGCCGGGCAGCAAGCGCTTTCAGGCGCTGCCTTTGGTGATTGCGGTATTGGGCATCTTGTTTTGGGGCAGCTACAGCGCAGGCCTCATCGAGTGCGACCTGACGGCGGTGGATTGCATTATCATCATCATGCTCCTTGAAAGCGCCATTCAAAGCGGCCTCATTCCCTCCAATATGAATTACCGGCATCTGTTCGATGCCTCCTCCGTTTCTGCGGAGATCACCGATAAGAATTTCTGCGTCCGATATAAAACGCAGGGCGCAGATGATACGCCTAAAGCGCTTTTGCAAAAGGCGCTTTTAGACCCCGAGCAGATGGGCGATTATGTGCTTCACGGTCAGCCGATTCACGCGGGATACGTGTTCTGGAAGGACGACATCCGCCCGGTCAATCGCCTGATGGAAAGCATTTCGAAAGCCAACGACATTTTGAGTGAAAACAACGAGCTTTTACGGGCAGAAATTGCGCTTCGCGAAAAGCGCGTTCAGGCCGATGAAAAAACGCGCCTGTATGACAATATTGCCCGCGCGCTCTCACCGCAATTAAACAAGGTGGAACGCCTGATTGCGTCCGCCCGAAATGGCAGCATGGATGAAAAGCGCGCGCTCAGCGAAATCTGCGTCATCAGCGCTTATATAAAAAGGAAGGCAAATCTTATCCTTTTAAGCGATGAAACCGCCTCGCTTCCGACGGGCGAAATTCTTCTTTCCATCAAGGAATCCATGAAAAATCTTGCGCTTATGGGCATAAACGGAAGCGCTTCCGATTGGGTTAATGAAGAAACGGACGCACATTTGATTCTGACTCTCTATGACTTTTTCGAAGCGGTCATCGAAGCCTGCCTTGGCAACATAAACAAAGTGGACGTGAAAATCGAGAAGCACGACAGCGCAATCGCGCTAAGAATGCATTTTTTCCCAATGGACGATAATTTCCATGCGGTTCTTCCCGATTTTCCGAATCTTTCCGTAAAAACGAATAAAACTGATAACGGTTTTGAATATGTCGCGTACGCAGGCAAAGGAGGAAATCAGAAATGACGACGTTTATTTCCCTTCCGATGACAGTCAAAACCCTCCTCCTCACCCTTCTGCTTTTAACCAGCGTATGCGGCATCTGCGCCGTATTCTTAATCGGCAAAAAACAGGGAAAAGCTTCCCTTGCATTTTTGACCCTTTCGACCGCCCTCATAACGGCAATGCTGCTTTTATAT
>JAZSFI010000466.1:0-2035 GCA_045532135.1 Clostridia bacterium
GCTGCTTCACGCAGGTCTCTTGGGCATGATGGGCAAGGGCAAAAGGAACGACAAAGTCGTTGAAGCCATGAAGGAAGTCGGCGCCGTGTACTTTGGCGCTGTCGGCGGCGCTGCCGCGCTCATTTCCCAGAGAATTCTTTCCGCAGAAGTCATTGCTTACGAAGATCTCGGCGCAGAGGCTCTCCATCGCTTCGAGGTCAAGGACTTCCCCGCAGTCGTTCTGATCGACTCTCTGGGCAACAACGTATACGTTGAAGGCCCGAAAAAGTACGCCGAGCCCGACACGGAGGCATAATGATTTTTCATCCATCCGGCAAAGACAGACATGAAAGCCACTATGTCCGTCTTGCCCGAGAAATCCGAAACGAAATTGAGGAAGGCCGCCTTTTACCCGGTCAGCGCATGCCGACTGTAAAGGATATGTGTTTAAAAAGCGGTCTCTCTGCAGGAACCGTGCGTCAGGCCTACGGTCTTTTGCAGACGCAGGGGCTTATTGAGTTAACCCCGGGCCGCGGAACCTATGTGTCTGTTCCCAAAGAAAACGGAAAAAGCAGGAAATCTTTAGCCATTGAAGCCATCGACAACCTGTTCCATTCGCTTTCCGAGATGGGTTTTTCGCAGGCGGAATCGCGCATGTTTGTCTCTTTGCGTCTTGCGCAGATGGATCAGGATCAGTTTGTCTGCCCCGTTGCGCTGATTGCAAAATGCCCTGAGTCGCTTAGAAGCGCGTTTTATCGCCTGTCGGAGCTTCCGTTTATCGATCTGATTTCCTTTTCAATGGACGAAATCCGGCAAACCGGTGCAATCGCGCTTTCCGAATTTCCGCTGGTCGTTTGCGAATCATCCCTTTTGTATGAAGTCACCGCCCTTCTTTCAGGAAAAGCGGACTGCGTTACTCCCTTCGCGCTCGCGCCCGCCCCAAGCGCAATTGTGCACCTTGCACGTTTGCCCGAAGGCGCAAGAGCCGGCGTGTACGCGCAAAGCGACGCTTTTTTCAAACTTGTAAAAAAGACAGTCAAAGCGCTTTCGCTTCCTGTTTCGCTTACATCTGTCCCCGCCGCATCGCTTTCAAAGCATGCGCTTGGTGAATTGACGCATCTTATTGTCCCGAGTGATGTTGCTGCATTTGCCTGCGAAGAAGAAAGACGGCTCATTTCCGAATTTTCCCAGCAAGTGAATCCCGCGATTGTGTTTGATTTGTCCGTGGACGAAGGATCCATGATCGCCATTTCAAGGCGCGTTTCTGCCCTTGCCGAAAGGCATTGACAGGCGCGCCTTGCGCCGTTTTTTTCGCAATACCCCCTGTAAAATCAAACTTGTTTCCATATTAAATTTGTTCACGCGATTGACAATTGATCTAATTCGTTTTATCATATTGATATAGGTTATTTACTATAAGGAGGGATTTTTCATGCCCAATCGCACCATGGTTCTGGGCGTAATCGGCGCCGACGTACACGCGGTCGGCAACCAGATTCTGAATTTTGCCTTTACGCAGGCCGGCTTTAACGTAGTCAATCTCGGCGTAATGGTTTCTCAGGAAGAATTCATTGAGGCTGCCATCGAATCGGGCGCCGAGGCCATCGTGGTCTCCTCCCTCTACGGTCATGGCGAGCTCGATTGCCGCGGTCTTCGCGACAAGTGCGATGAAGCAGGCCTGAAGGGCATTCTTCTGTACGTCGGCGGCAACATCGTTGTCGGAAAGCAGCCCTTTGAAGAGGTCGAAACGCGCTTCCACGCCATGGGCTTTGACAAGGTGTTCGGCCCCGGCACCCCGCCCGAAGTAACCATCGAAGCGCTGATCAAGGACTTTGAAGCCCGTGAGAAGGCGGCGGAAAACGCATGAAGCCGCTTCTTCTGATTGACTTCGGAAGCACCTATACGAAAGTTACATCCATCGATGCCGAAACAGGATATCTCTACGGAACAGCGCAGAGCTTTACGACCGTTGAAGAAGATATCTCCCTCGGCCTTGAAAATGCGCTAAAAGAACTTAAAGCCTTAACCGGCATTACCGAATTTGTCGACACCCTCG
>JAZSFI010000523.1:0-3082 GCA_045532135.1 Clostridia bacterium
TCCTTCAGAAAGAGCATTCCTGAATCCCTGAAACTGGCTGCGGACATGGGCGCGCAGGGCATCCAGGTTTACGCTACGAGAGGCGAAATGTCTCCCGAAAACCTGGTCGGCGAAAAGCGCAGAAACTTTCTTAAAGAAGTCAAAGCCCGCGGTCTTGTGATTTCCGCGCTGTGCGGCGATCTCGGACACGGCTTCGGCAACGCCGAAGAGAACCCCATGCTCATCGAAAAGAGCAAGCGCATCCTCGACCTTGCAAAGGAACTGGAAACAGACATCGTCACCACGCACATCGGCGTTGTTCCGGAAGACCACAATCACCCGAGATTCAAGATCATGCAGGATGCGTGCGGCGAACTTGCACAGTATGCCGACAGCGTTAAGGCTCATTTCGCCATCGAAACCGGCCCCGAAACCTCTTTAACCTTAAAGAGCTTCCTTGACACCCTGCACTCCACCGGCGTAGCCGTTAACCTCGACCCCGCAAACCTCGTCATGGTCACCGGCGACGATCCCGCAGGCGCGGTTCACAACTTAAAGGACTACATCGTTCACACCCATGCCAAGGACGGCAAAATGCTTCGCCGCCCGAATCCCGAAGCGGTTTACGGCCTCGTTCGCGATGATGCGCTCGTAACCGATCCCGCATTCCTCGAAGTACCGCTGGGCGAAGGCAGCGTTCCTTATGACGCCTACCTCAAGGCCCTTGAAGACATCGGCTACAGAGGATTTCTCACCATCGAGCGCGAAGTCGGCGCACAGCCGGAAGAAGACATCAAAAAGGCTGTTGCCTTCTTAAAGAGCAAGTATTAATTCAACGGTCAACAAAAGCGCGGGCGTGCAATGCATGCCCGCGCTTTTTATGCCTGCTTATTAGTGAATCTGCCACCACTCGGCTTCCACATTTCCGCCGAAGATGATGTACAGGTCGTGAATGTCCTTTACATTTTTGGTGTCCACCGTGAACTCCACGCCCTCGCTGCCCGCGGGAATCGTGATTTCGCAAAGGACGTCGCCAAAGGTTCTGTCAAGCGCAACGCGCACAGCGCCGCCGGATTTGGAGGAGGCTTTCATAGTAAACGTCTTGGCTCCGTTTGCAAAATCAGCGCCCTTTATCTGAATCCAGCTGCCGTTTCCGCCTTTCAGTACCGCTTTGTCCGCATATCCTTCCACGGAAATGCCTGCTTCGCGATACATCGTAGTCGCGGAAACTTTTTCGTAGGGATTGAAAGCAGAAAGCTGGTCAATGCCGGTCATCGTTCCGCGAACGGGCGCCAGGGATCCGTCTTCGTTTACCGTGATTTTGTCCATCTGCGGGCTTCTGTAGTTGCCGGAGATTCCCATGGCCTTTTCAACGGGACGGTTGTGATAGACAAGATAGTGCTGACCCTTGAATTCAACGATGGAATGATGGTTGTTTCCGTAAAGGCCGAAGAAACGTCCCTGATTTACGAAAAGTTCTCCTGCATACTCAAACGGGCCCATGGGACTCTTGCCCGTCATGTATTCGATCGCACCGTTGGTAATGCCCAGTTCGTTTCCCCCGGTATTCCAGTTTGAGCAGTAGGAATAATAATAGGTGTCGCCGATTCTGTTCATGCCGCTGTCTTCAAAGACATAAGGCGCGTCAATCACCTGCGGTTCGCCGACGATCGATATCATGTCGTCGCCCAGCTGAACTAAGCGGATGGTGCCGGGATTGGCCGTCATTCCCTCGGGAACGCCGCCGCCGAAGCAGAGATATCCCGTTCCGTCCTGATCAACGAATACGGCAGGATCAAAAAGCCAGAGAACATCCGCGCAGTTCGGCGTCGCACGGGTAATCAGAGCATGTCCCAGAGGATCGGTAAAGGGGCCTGCGGGGTCGTCCGCAACGAGCACGGAAACGCCGTTTCCGCCGTTACAGAAATAGAGGAAGAATTTGTCCTTTCCGTCAATCACCTTGTGCGCTGCGCACGGCGCCCAGGAATTGTTCGCCCAATCGGCAATGCCGTTTGCACCGGCAACGGGAATCGCGCCGTGATCGGTCCAGTTGACAAGATCAGAGGAGGAAATCACATTGATCTTGTTGATCTTTGCATAAGTGTTTTCCTTGACATTGCCTTCAGCATCATATTCAATTACATCATTTGTGGTATATACATACAGTCTGTCATTCCATACCAGCACGCCCGGATCCGCGCCGAAACGCTGGGTAAACAGAGGGTTATTCTGCCCGGTCAGCTTCATGGTCTTCTGAAGCTCCATTCTGTCAAACATCTGCTTTCGCTCCTTGTCGTTTTTAAGAACCAGCTGTTCTTCGTCAACTTCCACAACCTCTTCGCCTGCAAAAAGGCCTTCGACAGCAAAGTTTCTCATCGTGAACGATGCGTTTGCCGCGCCCTCCACATACAGAACAAACGTGTCATAGTTGCCTGCAAGATATGTGGTAGACATGGTCACCCATTCGCCCTTTTTCGCATCGGCAAAGACCAGATTCTGATAGCTGGCGATGCCGAGCTTTGTGCGTTCGACCGATAGGATAAACTCCGCCGAGTCCTTCTCTTCCTGCATAACCTCTACGGAAATCTTGTATTCCTCGCCGGGAATCAGCGGAAACTGCCTTCCGGGAGAATTCCATGTCGCCTGTCTTCCATAGGTGTAAAGTCCAAGTTCGTTTACTTCAATCGCCGCTTCACCCGTGCCTCTTGCATACCAGCCGTCCGTTCCCCCGGAAAAATCCGATTCGTACACGCCGGCAAGCGCCGCGCCCGAAAGCATCATAAGCACAAACACCAGAACCAAAACCCGTTTCATCCAAAATCCTCCCCATCGATTAAGTAATTCCAAATCGCATACGCGATACCGTTTTCATCGTTGCTCTTGGTCACAAAGCCAGCTTTTTCCCTGACCGCCTCCGCGCCGTTTCCCATGCAGACACTATGTTTGAAATATGAAATCATCTCAAGGTCGTTTACATCGTCGCCGAACACGCAGATCTCCTCGTCCGTAAGACCAAGTATTTTCTGAACGCGCTGAACCGAAGTTAATTTGCTCACGCCCTTTGCGCCGAACTGAACCGTTTTCCCCTGATCGGAAGTCGGAT
>JAZSFI010000268.1:0-4865 GCA_045532135.1 Clostridia bacterium
ACGGCCCATGCCCTGAATGATACCGTAATCCGCCAACTTCTTCTGATAATGCTTGTGCTGGTACTGCCAGCCCTGATCAGAATGCAGAACAGGAGCTGCCCCCGGGGGGCAGCCGGCGCGCGGCATCATCGATCATTTCCATAACCATTGAAAGCACAGGCCTTTCTGAGATCATATAGCTCACAAGATCACTGGAATGCAGATCCAGAATCGGCGAAAGGTACAGCTTTTCGCCGAAGAGCGAAAACTCTGTAACATCGGTAACCCACTTCTGATTCGGGGCCGTAGTGCTAAAATCACGGTTTAGCAGATTCGGTGCGATTTTGCCGACTTCCCCCTTGTAAGACCTGTATTTCTTCATTCTGACACGACAAACAAGCCCCAGTTCCTTCATCAGGCGCTGAACAGTCTTGTGATTCAAGGGAATTCTGCGGTTATGCAGTTCCATTGTGATCCGCCTGTAGCCGTATCTTCCCTTGTTTTCGTGATAGATTGCAATAATTTCTGCCTTTGCCCCTTCATACTTATCGTTCCTATTCATTCGTTTCAAGTGATAGTAAAAGGTTGTACGCGGCAGCTGAGCGATTGAGAGAAGAAGTTCCAGTTTATATCTTTGCCTCAGTTCCTGAACTACCTGCGTCCTTTGCGCTGGCGTCGCTCGTCTTCCAAAACCAAGGCTTGCAATTTTTTTAGGTATTCGTTTTCTGCTCGAAGCCGCTGTACTTCTGCAAGCAAATCTTCTTCTACTTCCTTAGGTAACTTTCTTGGACGGCCTGTGCTGCTGCGTCCTCGTCGTTCTATCTCAAATCCCTCCGGACCTTCTTCAAGGTAGATGCGTTCCCAAGCTGCTGCTCTCATGTGCGGCAATTCGAAACGTCGTTCGGTTTCTTTGTAGCTCAGTCCTTCACTTAACATCGTTTCCACCACGTGTTTCTTGAATTCCGGTGTATACCTCTTATTCGGTACTCCCTTTGGCATAAAAATCACTCCCCATTCGTTATTCAGTATACCATACTGTCTAACAAATGGGGAGCAGTTCAAGACTTGCGGGAGCGTCGTTTTTTTCTATTCTTCCATGGAGCTTATGAAAAGATTTGAAAACACATTACAGATTTCCTGAGCGGTCTCCATATCACGCGCTTCCGATACAACGCTCAGTACGGGCTTTGCTTCGTCCGGCTGGATCCATGCGCTGCCTGAGGGATTGTGGTAATACCACAAATCACATTCGAAATCCTTGGGCGCACATGCTCTCACGCGCTTTAGCATCGCGGCGCGCTTTTCATCGGGCAGGGGAAGGGAAAAGCTTGCGCGGTAAACACCCGGAAAACGGCGGAGGACTTCATTTAAGCGCGCATTTTTTTCAGAAAGTACGTCAAGCACCATCAAAGTGAGATATATGCCGTCGGTCCGCGCAGAGAACTGAACGGGAGAATTTTGTGAAAGAATTTCAAGATGTTCGCGTTCATCGCTTGCATATACGACCTTGACGCCATATTCCTTTGCGATATCGTCAAGCGCATGCGTGGCGGCCGGCGGGGCATAAATGGTTTTTTCACCCCTTTCCATAAATGTCCACGCAATCAACATTTCGTTTTCAGCATCTGTAAGCCGCTTGTCCGGGCAGGAAAACGCTGCCTGCCGTCCGTCGTCCGACAAAAACGCGCCGATTTCGTCGTCCGATAAATCCATAAGTTCTTCCTCCCACTCCAAACGGCAGGCGTAATTTAAGCGTCTGAACGCGTTTTCGGCGTAATAGAGAAGCTGCTCGCGGTTGGAATGCACGGCGGCCTTGAATCGGCGCAGCGGGCTTTGAACCGCGGATTGAAGATGCTTTAAATACACAAGGTCGAAGCGGCCTGCGTTTTCGATGCGGCTGGTAAATCCGCTGTAGGAAAGCGGAGCGTCCTGCCTTGAAAGCGCGCAACTGATTGCGCGTTTTTGGGCGTCTGTAACGGGAAGCGCGTTTTTTCCGATTGGGGTTATGCTGTCGCCGGTCACATAGTAGCCGGAATCGGCGCACGTTTCCTTCATTGCGCACATGAGTATGGGAAGCGTGGCGTCGCCCATGTCGTAAACGTGAACGCCTTCGGCAATCAGCCCGGACGCAAACGCGCGCGCCTGATTTGCAGAAATGGCGGATCCGCTCTTTGCAATGAGGGATACGGGCGCATTCATCTTCCATGCGCAGGCTTCCGCTGCACTTACTGCTTCCAGAGGCGTTTTTGCGCGGATAGAAAGTCCCGAAAAATCATCTCTGGCTTTTTGTCCCCAGACGATGCTTTTTGAAATCCTGCGATTTTCGCATATGACCTTTCCCGGCCAGATTTTTGCGCCGGCGTCGATAACGGCATTTTCACCGATTACCGTTTTTTCGCCGATTACGCAGCCTTCAAATACGCTTGCGCCTTCCGAAATACACGCATGCGGCGCGATCACGCAGCCGCGCAGCTGGGCGTTTTTTCCAATTTGGCTGCTTGGATACACGATGCTTCGCTTAATCGACGCGCCTTCCATGACGATTGCGCCATCGCCGATCACCGTGCCTGCTCCGATAAACGCATTTTTCATGATGTGCGCGCCTGCGCCGATAAAGACAGGGCCTTCAATATGGCTTCTTTCATCCACAATTGCGCCGGGCATACGGATAACGCCGTTGTCGCTTATGCGGAATGTGGAAAGATTGCCGCTTAAAACATCGATGTTTGCGCACAGATAGGCTTCAAGATTTCCTACGTCGCACCAGTATGCGCTGGAAACAAAGCCGTAAACAGCTTCTCCTTTTGATACCAGATCCGGGAACAATTGTTTTCCGAAATCATATGCCTGATTTTCCGGAATAAAATCAAAAATTTCGGGTTCAAGGATATAGATTCCCGTGTTTGCCGTGTCGCCGTCTACCTTTTCCCATGATGGTTTTTCGGTGAACGATACAATACGGCCGTCATCGCCTACATGCACAAGGCCGTATTCCGTGGGGTTTGAAACGCGCGTTAAAATCATTGTCGCAAGTGCATGTTTTGATCTGTGAAATTCAAAGGCTGCAGTAAGATCAATATCGGTAATCCCGTCTCCGGACAATACAACAAAAGTTTCCTTCAAAAAATCCCTGCACAGCTTAACGCCGCCTGCGGTTCCCATCGGACGATGCTCGGTGAAATAATGAATGGATACGCCGCTGAATTCGTCTGCAAATTCGTCCATAATGCTGTTTGGAAGATAGCCGAGTGTTATGCAGGTTTCATAAACGCCGTGTTTTTTCAGAAGTTCAAGGGTGTGTGCAAGGATGGGCTTTCCTCCGATCAGGGCCATGGGCTTTGGAAGCGTGCAGGTCAAGGGACGAAGGCGTTCGCCCTGGCCGCCCGCCATAATTACAGATAACATAAACAACCTCCCCGGAGCAAAATGCGTTTTCCTTATTTTGCCCGGGAAGGTTGTTTCTATTCAATCAGAGAATGTATTTGTGAAGATCCGCGTCCTTGACTTCGCCCATAATCTGCTTTTTGACATATTCTGCGTTTACCACGACTTCGATTTCAGGCGCGTCTCCGCCGCCGGCATTGAAGGCGATGTCGTCCAGAATCTGCTCAAGTACGGTATGAAGACGTCTTGCGCCGGTGTTTTCGCTGTTTTCGTTGGCGCGCCAGGTATACTGCGCAATAGCTTCGATTGCGCTGTCATCAAACTTGAGCTCTACGCCGTCCACCTTCAAAAGCGCCTGATACTGGCGGATGAGGCAGTTTTCCGGCTGCGTCAGGATGTGTTTGTAGTCGTCCTGCGTCAAGGGTTCAAGCGTTACGCGCACAGGGAAGCGGCCCTGCAGCTCGGGAATCAGATCAGTGACCTTCGATACGTGGAAAGCGCCGGCTGCAATGAACAGGATATGATCGGTCTTGACGGGGCCGTATTTTGTAGAGATGGTCGAACCTTCAACAATCGGAAGGATGTCTCTTTGAACGCCCTCGCGCGAAACGTCAGGGCCGTGCCCGCCGCCGCGTCCGGCAACCTTGTCGATCTCATCCAGAAACACGATGCCGTGCTGCTCAACGCGGGCGATTGCATCGGAATAGACCGCGTCCATGTCGATCATCTGGTTTTCTTCCTCAGAAATGAGAATGCGCCTTGCTTCGCGGACCGGAACCTTTCTGATCTTTGTTTTCTTGGGAAGCATGCCGCCCAGCATGTCGCTCATGTTCATGTCCATGCCGGGGATTTCGGTCTTGGGCGTAAACTCCTCAACTTCGATTTCAACCAGCATCTCTTCAAGTTCGCCGCGCTTCAGCTGCTCGCGAACATCATCCCGCTTGATGGCGAGCTTATTCTGCTCGCTTTCGGGAAGCTCAGGCTCTTTCGGGCGATTGCCCAAAATGATATCGATGGGATTGGCTTTTTTCTTGACGGGCTTTACAATGAGTTCGACAAGCCTGTTTTCCGCCGCCTGTGCCGCCATGTCGTGAATCAGCGTTGTCTGTTGTTTTTTGACAAGGCGAATGGCTGCTTCTGTCAGGTCGCGGATGATGGATTCCACATCGCGTCCGACATAGCCGACTTCGGTAAACTTCGTCGCTTCGACTTTTACAAACGGCGCGTCCACAAGCTTTGCAAGCCTTCGTGCAATCTCCGTTTTGCCAACGCCGGTGGGACCGACCATCAGTATGTTTTTCGGAGTGACTTCCTCTCGGATTTCCTCGGGAAGCTGCATTCTGCGATAGCGGTTGCGAAGCGCAACGGCAACGGCGCGCTTGGCGGAATCCTGCCCTACGATGTAGCGGTCAAGTTCCCTTACGATTTCACGGGGGGTAAGCGTGTTCATTTCTTATACTACCTCGACTATAATGTGGTCGTTTGTAAATACGCAAATGGAG
>JAZSFI010000480.1:0-6206 GCA_045532135.1 Clostridia bacterium
CACGGCGCCGGGACGCTCGGTGCCGTTAAAGCCCCATACGCCCTTCATGGTGTTCGGATCCATGTCCATGGTCTCGGAGCCGTAGCACCAGCAGGAGGTGACGGAAAGCGTAATAGCTACGCCTTCTTTGCGGAACTTGTCCGCGCAGGCGGCGGCTTCATGTACGCGGCCGATGCAGGTGTCGGCGATGACAACCTTGACGGGCTCGCCGTTGGAGTAATACAGATTTTCCTCAAAAAGCTTTTTGGCTGCATTGGCCATCGCCCAAACGGTGGGCTCCAGGGATTCACGCATCATCTGCGGTCCGCGGCGGCCGTCGATGCAGGGACGAATGCCGATTACAGGGTAGGAACCGATATATCTGTTATCTGCCATGAAAGATCCTCCTTATATAAATTCCAAAGATTTACTACGATTATAACACATATTTTGAACAGAATCAATTGATTTTGCAACCTACTTGCATAATTTTCATTCATTTTTGAGGTTTTCCGCATTTTTGTTCAAGCGAATCCGCTCGCACATTTCGCGGAAGGTAAGTTTTTTGATTCTTTTCGCCCGCGCACCGGGAATGTATTTGTCCAGCATGCAGATGCCCTTGTATTCGCAATAGGCGCACGCATCCGTTTTGTCGCTTTGCGCCGGCTCGATCCTCGTTTCGCCCTTTTCGATGTCCACCGCGATATGGCTTGCAACCATCATGGCATGCTCCATGACAAGCGCAAACTCCTCATCCGTCGCCGTGAGCGCACGGGCGTCGGGCGAGCCGTCCTTTAAAAAGCGAATCTTGAACACGCGCTCCGGTTCGTCCGCCATCAGGCGGATGAGATCAGGATCCTTAGGAAGAATGCCCTCCATGCGCATACGGTCCAGGCGCATTTTTTCGATTTCGCTTTCGTCGCGGCTGTCGGTGGCAATGATCGGATCATCCACGCGGAAGTAAAACGCGCCGGCAGCTTTTCCGCCGTATTTTTTAAGCGCGGAAGCCAGATACAAAATCAGCTGAAGCTGAAGCCCGTAATACATTTCACCTGCGTCGGGCTTTTTGCTTCCTCTTTTATAGTCGATCACGCGCAGGTAGCTTTCATCTTCCGCAATCATTGCGTCCACGCGGTCGATGCGTCCGGCAATTCTCGACTTTGCCTGATCGTTCAGGCGCAGAACAGGCCCCGTCTCGCCGAACTCCATTTCAAGCTCCATCGGCTGAAACGCGCCGTTTCTCAGCTGTTCGACGAGCGTTTTTGCGGCTCTCGCCGCAACGCGCCTGAGCTTTTTCGCGCTGGCCTTTGCAACGGAAGTATCGTCCATCGCATCCTTGAGCGCGCTTTCGATGATATTGTCTGAAATTTTGTTCATGCGCCTTGCGGCTTCTTCCTGAGAGATGTCGTTTAAGTCGATCCGGCTTTCGCTCAAAAACGAGCAAACCGCTTCGTGAAGAAAGCTGCCTTCGTCCCGCGCGTTCAAACCGAATGGTTCTTCCCTTTCGGGGCGCAGCGCATATTTCACAAAATGCTTGAAGGGACAGCCTGCGTAAGCTTCAAGGCGCGTGACCGACACCTTGTTAAGTTCCCCGTACACCTGTCTTGAAAGATTTGGACCGATATTCTCGCTCTCGGTTTTATGCGAAAGCGCGCGGCGAATTCTGTCAAGCGCATTTTGTCCCGATTTCGAAACGGACGCAAGCGCAGCCCTTCCGGATGCGGAAATATTTCCCGCGCTCAATTCCACCGCCGCCGTCTGTTCAGCTGCAATAGGCGCGGAATAACGCATGGACAAAATCGCTTCATCGTCCGTCACGCCGCCGCGAACGCGCACCTTGGGAAAAATGCGCATAGCCTCCGAAACCAATACGCCCGGCGCAAGGGAAGATCCGTCAAGTGCGCTCATGGGATAGGTAACGCAGATATATTCCTCTGCCAAAGACAAGGCGTCCTTCATATACATGCGCTCCGTGCGCACCTTGGAAAGCGCATCGGGCCCCAAAAAGACATCCAGCTTCTCGGAAAGTTCGCCCGTTTCGTTTGCGTCAAACAAGCCGTCCTCCGAAACCGCGCCGCCGGCAGTCTGTCCGATGACGATGAGCGCCTTCACGGGCTTAAAGCCCACGCGCGCGGCGGGAAGCGCGTTGACCGCGTCCTGAGACTGCGGAAGCGGCTTGATTTCCGCATTCAGGAATGCGCGGGACAACAGATCCGTAAACACCGCTTTTGAAAGTTTCTTTTCGCCCATCAGCTCGTTCATCTGATCCAGCGTGCCCACCACGCGGTTCCATACCTGCGCATCCTCCGCCGCAAGCATCCGTTCGCCCAGATCAATCAGGCGCGCGCGAAGAATTTCGCCCTTTCTTGCGCAGTTGAGTTCGGACAAATACAGAAATACGCTTGCCAGCTGCTCGGTCAGCGTTTCCGCGCGGGTCAAAGCGCTGTCCAGTTTCAAAATGGGATCGGCAATTTTTCTTCGGATTTCTTCGATCAGGTCAAGCTGACCTTCCGGCGCACGCTTGATGGGCTTTAAAATGCTGCGCGCATTGAGATTGAAAAGGCGCGCATAGCTTAGAAGCCGTTCGGATTCATCGTCCGTAAGATCGGTGTATCCCGTTGAAATAAGAGCAGCAAGGTCGCCATCCGCGCCGGAGAGGATTTTCAGCGTCTCCATCAAAAATCTCGGAAGCGGATGCCGGTCTGCCGGCCTTGATTCCGGAAGGAAAATCGGCACCTCATACGCCTCAAACGCGCTTTCAAGCGCATCGGAATAATTCGCCTGATCGCTAAAGATCACCTGAACGTCCGAATATTTCCAATGATTTTTGGATACAAGCCTTCGAATCAGCGCCGCGGCAAAACGCGCTTCTTCAAGCGGATTTAACAGCATCGCTATCTGAAAGGACGTGTTTTTTCCCTCAAAAGGCGCCGAGTTTGCGCAGTACGCCTCGCGCGCAAAGTGTCTGTGCGCACCGGCGGGTTCTGTCATTTTCGCAAGATACTCTCTTTTAAAGGAAATGTTTGATTCTTTTAGGCACGCAAGCATCCTTTCATAGGAAGCCTGCAGCGGCTTATACAGCGTAAAATCCCGCGCCATTGCATCGTTTTCCAGCGGCAGAAATACGCCTGCTTCCGCGCAAACAGCGGCGGCGGAAGCAAAAAGCCGATTGAAAATGGGCGTGGTCAAATCAAAGCCGAATGCAAAAATGCGCGCGTTTCTGACGGAAGGCGCATCGCCGATCCGCTGAATCGCCTCGTTGATTTCATCCTCACCGTCCTGAAATTTGCCTGAAATCTCTTCTTCGTATTTTTCATAGAGGCGGGCAACGTCGTGCATCTTCCACTTGACTGCGCTGTCTTCCTTTTCCTCGGAAAGCGCCATAAGCGCACCGGGCGTCACTCCCGCCTGCTTGAGGCGCGAGATCTGATCCACGATGCGCATTTCAAAGCCGCGTTTTTCCTTCGCGCCCTGATACCACTTGAGCTTTTTGTTCAGATTTCTGAGGGTCTTTCCCATCAGCATGGCGCGCCCGCGCTCGTCCACAAGCACGCGCTGATCGCGTCCCGCTTCGTCAAAAATGAGCCCCGCAAACCTCTTGGGCGACAAAACAGACAGGCGGAACGAACCGGAAAGCGACAAGCCCTCCAGCGTAAGCATTTCGGTTTCCAGCGTCAGCTGTTCAGGAACGATGACGATGACGTTTTTGTCGTCCCCGCAGGAAAGCGCTCTTCCGATTTCCTGTATAAGCCGTGGCCGCAAAAGCGCCTTTCGCCCGGTATAAAACGTTACGCCCATTGAGAAACACATCTTTCGTTTAAAGATTTAAAAGCATCGCGCGGAAGGCAAACACATTTCCCTCGCGCCTTTCTGCCATGCCGCAGAATTCATTTTCCACATACACGCGCACAACCTGGTCGTCTTTTCCGGAAGGATACACAAGCCAGTTTTCCTTCACAGGATTTCCGCATTCGATTCGCTTTCTGAATTCCGGTTTTACATCGATTCGCGCGTATGCGCCCAAAAGAGCGTCCATCGGCTGAAGCGCTTTTTCGATTGCGCCAGGACGTTTGATTTCCTCGATCGAAAACCCATTTTCGGTGGTAAACGCGCCCGCCGCTTCCCGCAAAAGAAAGCTCATATGCGCCGGGCAGGAAAGAAAAGATCCGATATCGCGCATAAGGGAGCGGATATACACGCCCTTTCCGCATTCGATGCGGATCAGGTGACGGTTTGGCGCAGTTTCGGCGATATAGGTCAAATGATGAATCGTGACCTTTCGCGGCTCGATTTCCACTTCCTCGCCTTCACGCGCAAGCTCATAAAGCTTTTTGCCGCCGCGCTTTAACGCGCTGTACACAGGCGGGGTCTGCATAATATCGCCCACGAAATGGGAAAGCGCGTTTTTTACATCCTCCGCACACGGATACGCATCGCTTGTTTCGATGACTTTTCCGGAGGCGTCGCATGTGTCCGTGCTTGCGCCAAGGCACAATTCGCCCACATACACCTTTTTCTTGTCGATGATATAGTCAAAAAGCCTCGTTGCCTTTCCGACGCACACGGGCAATACGCCCGCCGCATCCGGGTCAAGCGTTCCGCCGTGCCCGACGGCGGTTTTTCTTGGAAGAAGCCGTCTTACCGCGAGCACCGCGTCCGAGCTTGTCATTCCCGGAGGTTTTAAAATGTTGATAAATCCGTCCATATCTTCACATTTCCCGGGCCGCTTCGCAGGAAGCCGCGATCACTTTCGGGAAAATTTCCTCCATTTTTGCGCCAAGAACCGTCGCGCCGGCCGCCGCGATATGACCGCCGCCGCCGAACTGTTTGGCAATTTGAGCAACGTCAGCGCCCACGCCCGCGCGGAAGGAAAACTTCACGCCCTCCTTCATTTCATCGGCTAAAATGCCGACGCAAACGCCCTCAATTTCATTTAAGTAGTTTACGATATTGCTGGCGTCTGCGCGGTCCGCGCCCAAAGCTGCAAACACCTCATCGTTTAAGCGGATCGCCGCAACGCGTCCGTTTTCGAAAAGTTCGATCCGGTCAAGCGCATAGCCAAGCAGACGCGTCTTCTGAATGGAACGCGTTCTGTAAAGCGTGCGCGTAAGGCTTTCCGCATCCGCGCCTGCGTCCAAACACATCGCCGCATATCTGTACGTATTTCCCGTCGTCGAGGAAAACGAAAAATTGCCCGTATCGGTGGAAATCGCGGTATAGGCGTTCACGGCCATGTCCCTTGTCAGCGTAACCCCCAGCTCTTTGATCACTTCAAGCGCCATTTCACCCGCTGCCGCTGCGCTTCCATCGATATAATTTACCTCGCAAAAGCCTAAGTTCGTCATATGATGGTCAAGACAGGCGCGCATTTCGCAGGCAAAAAACACGTTTTCAAGATCGCCCATGCGCCTGGCGTCCGAAACATCCACCGAAAGCACAGCTTTTGGAATAAAAGGCAGGTTTCCGCCGTCTGTAAAATTGCCTGCGTCCGGCAAAAACTGATACTTTTCCTCCACAGGATCCGCGCAGGCGGGACACGCGCGCTTTCCGAGGGCGCGGATGGCTTCGGTCATACACAAAGCTGTTCCTGTTGCATCGCCGTCGGGACGAATGTGCGTGATGATGAGAATGTCGTCGTTTTTCAAAATAAACTCGGCAATCGCCTTTGCAGAACCGATCATTCCTCCGTGTCCTCCGCAGGCCTGCGTTTTTCATCCTCGCGCAGAACCTCCTGAATGTGCGCGGCATATTCGATGTTCACATCCAGCTCAAAAATCAGCTCGGGCGTGTACCGAAGGTCTACTTTCCTTCCAAGCTCGCGGCGGATAAAGCCGGACGCGCTTTTTAAAGCAGCCATCATATCTTTTCTCTTGTTTTCTTCAAGAACGGTCACGCGCACTTTGCAGTATCTGAGATCGCGCGTAACATCCGCGCGCAGAATCGACCACGTGCCGCCGACTCTGGGGTCGCTGACTTCGTCTCTGATAATTTCGGTAAGCGCGCGTTTTACTTCTTCGGAAATCCGGTCAATCCGGTCAAAACCCATAATGAATATCCTCCTCATTGAAAACGCGGCCGGCGGCAAAATGTGTCCGCCGACCGCATGAAAATATGGTCGATTATCTCTGAACTTCTTCCATGATGAAGCATTCGATTTCGTCGTTTTCCTTGACGTCGTTGTAGCCTTCGATGCCGAGACCGCACTCATAGCCGGTGGCAACTTCCTT
>JAZSFI010000226.1:0-5378 GCA_045532135.1 Clostridia bacterium
CCTTCGCGCCCGAAGTGTACATATTCGACCCCTATATAAAGGAAGAAACGCTTTCCAATTGGCCGTTTGCACATCTTGTAAAGACCCTTGACGAAGCGGTTTCTTCGCGCGACGCCGTAACCATTCAGGCATCCAAGACGAAGGAGACCTATCACATGGTAGACAAGCGCGTTCTTTCCCTCATGGCGGACGGAACGCATATCGTCAACTGCGCGCGCGGAACACTCATTGATGAAAAAGCGCTTTTTGACGAACTTACAAACCGGCGGCTGTATGCTACCATAGACGTCTATGAAGACGAAGATCATCCGGACAACATCCTTTTGCGAAACGCGCCCAACGTCACGCTCCTTCCCCATGTGGGCGGCGCGCCGTCGCGCGAAAATATGACCCGCGCCATCATTGATGCGCTCTTGCTTCTGGAAAAAGGCGAAACAACCGGCCTTGAAGTAACGCATAAGCAGTTTACGCTGATGACGCATGAAACGCTTTAAACGCATGCGTTTCATCCCAGCTGCACACCAAACCACGATTGCCTGATCGCTTGACAAAATTCCATGCGTTTCATAAAATGGTAAAAAACCATCGGGGAGGAAGACTATGATCGGCTACATTACACCCGAAGCGGCAGGCATCTCCGCTTCCTCCATTCAAACGTTTCTTTCCGAGCTTGAGCGCCGGGGCGTGAATATGCACTCGGTTCTTATGCTGCGCGGAAACGATATTTTCTTTGAAAAATACTGGGCGCCGTTTGATGAGAATATGCCCCACAGAATGTATTCTGTTACAAAAACCTTTGTGTCGATCGCAATCGGCTGTCTGATCGACGAGGGCAAAATCGCAATCGACGATCCCATTATCTCGTATTTTCCGGACAAGCTGCCTGAAACAGTAAACGAGTATCTTGCCTCTCAGACCATTCGGCATATGCTCATGATGTCCACCTGCTTTTATGGCGTAAACTGGTTCAAAAAAGGCGTTTATGACCGCACAAAATTCTATTTTGCGCAAACGCCCAACCGCCCCTCCGGCACGCTGTTCGACTACGATTCCACCGGTTCCTATATTTTGGGCGCGCTGGTTGAGCGCGTAAGCGGCATGAGCCTTTTGGATTATCTTAAAAAGAAGGTGCTCAACCGCCTGGGCGGTTTCGAAAATGCAACGATCCTCAAGTCGCCCGACGGTGTTTCCTGGGGCGATTCCGCAATGGTGTGCACGCCCCGTGCGCTTATGAATTTTGCGCGTTTCGTCATGAATCTGGGCACATGGGACGGCGAACGCCTTTTAAGCGAGGAATATCTCCGGCAAGCCACCTGCACTCAAACGCCCAACGACCTTGAATGCCGCAAGGGATTTAATCGCTTCGGCTACGGCTATCAGATCTGGATGAACGAGCAAAACGGCTTCTCCTTCCACGGAATGGGCGGGCAGTACGCCATCTGCGTGCCTAAGAAGGACTTCATCCTCGTCTGCAACGGCGATAATCAGTACAATGAATACGCTTCGGAAATCCTATTCCGAGCGATATTCGACATCCTGATTCCGGATATAACCGAAACCAAGCTCACAGACGATCTTTCCGTTGCCTATGGAAGCGCGCATTCCGATTTTGAAAAGAAGATTTCTCAAAAGACATTTAGGTGCGATGAAAATCCGATGGGCATCAAATGGTTCCGTCTGGATTTCGAAGGGGATGAAGGCGCGCTTCGATACGAAAACAAACAGGGCGAAAAGGTTCTCCCCTTTGGCATGAAGAAAAACGTCTTTGGAAAATTCCCTCAGCTCGGCTACTCCGACGAACGCGGAAACGTACACGATATCACGGATTTCAAATACGCCTGCGCGGCCTCCGCAGGCTGGCTGGATAAAAAAACGCTGCAGATGCGCGTTCAGATCATCGACCGCTATCTGGGAAGCCTGGTCGCCACCTTCGGCTTCCTTGACGAAAAGACCGCCGCCGTGCGCATGGTCAAAAACGCCGAGGATTTCCTGAATGAATACGACGGCTGGATGGCTGGCAAAGCGGAATAAACGCATGATTACCGCCCCGTTTCAAGTAAAAAGCATGTCTGCTTTCTTGAAAAACGGGGCATATCTGTATTCATATAAAATGTAAGGGAGGTTTTTCCGTGCATTACAACGGTCCAATCGCTGACAGCCATGTGCATGCCTTTGCCCCAAAGGAAGATATGTACAGAGTATTTGATGAGATGATTTCCTTCGGTGCAAAAGAAGCCGCGCTTCTTGCCTATACCTACGAAGAAACCGGCATCGACAATAACATAATCTGTCTTCACTATAAAAAAAACTGCCAAAAAATGCGTCTTTGGGCGTTCGGCGGTCTGTATTACGATAAAGACATTCAAATGCCTTTCAAGGAGCAGGCCGAACTTCTTCTTGAAATGGGCGCAGACGGCATAAAATTTCTTGAAATGAAACCTACATTCAATCTTCATGTCGGCCGGACGCTTGATGACCCAATCTATGACGAAATGTTTGACATGCTGGAAAAACGCGGCGTTCCTATGATCTGTCACGTCGCCGATCCCGACGTATTCTGGCACAAAGCGCTCATGGCGCCGCACGCCATCGAGCTCGGCTGGTGCTATGAGGATCCACGCTATATGCCTCAGCAGGAATATTTCAATGCGGTTCTGCGTCGTCTCGACAAAAACCCAACCCTCAAATGGAGTTTTGCCCACTTCGGCTATTTTACAAAGCAGCCGGATCAATGCTGGGAAATCATCGAAAAATACCCCAATGTCATGTTTGACACCACGCCCGGCTGGGAAATATATCTGGATTTTGCCAAAGACCTTTCCGTCTGGCGGGACTTCTTTATAAAAAACAACCGCCGCATCATGTACGGAACGGACACATCAAATGCATGGACAAACGAGCATGTGCGAAACCTGAGCAAATCCGGCGTCGCCCTTTTGGCCGCCCCGCACGATGAGTTCCCCATTCCGCATTTCCCGGAACACAGCATGCGCGGCTTCGCGCTCGATGAGGAATCGCAAAAAAGAATCCTTCACGAAAATTTTCTGAACTTTGCGGGAAATGCGCCGGCAAAAGTCGATACGCTTCTTCTCAGGGAACACGCAGAATTCATCCGGAAAATCGCCGAAAAAAACGGAGACGCAGGCATCATAAAAGCCATCGATTCCGCGCTTCAGGACATCTGAATCAAACATAAATCCCCGTTTCACGAAAGCATTTCTGCCCGGAAACGGGGATTTTTTATGTATAGGCAAAGTTCAAAATCTTACTGCTTTTCCATTCTCTTTAAAAGCTTTTTGTATTCCGCATCATATTGCGCAAACTTCTTTTTTCGAATGAAAAGCAACAGAAGAGGGAAGACAACGATGCCCCCTAAGCCTAAAATCATCGGAACGGCGACGGATTTGCTGAACACAAATGCCGAAACAAATAACAATAAACCGCCCAGCGCAAAACCGTAAATCGGATGCGTAAGCGTGCCGACCCGCCTGCTCTTCTCCGTAAGCTTGGGAGACGCCGGATAGTTCGTGTACTTGAAGTGAAGCTTCATATTTTTACCCCTTTTCTTATTTTCGGTTTAAATGGATTCTGTTTTGCATTTCGATGATCCACGCAGTCGGCCTTACCGCGGCTGCGTTATCCTCTGACCGGGTCTTTATAAGAATATACCATATTCTGCGTGTTTTGTCAATTTCTGCGCATTGGTTTCGCCGTTTAAGAAGCATTCCTCCCTCATTTACCTGTCTTACAGGTCATTGACTTCGCTTTGCGCCTTTGATATAATCCACTTATGCTGAATCGGGAGGAATCAATATGCGAACGCTCCGCGAAAAGACCCGTCTTTTCCTCAATGACCAAGCGCTGATTGACAAAAGAGATATGTGGTTTGAACGCCTTCTCAATCTCTTCGAAGGCAGACCGGACGCATACAATGAAAAATATGTCTTTTCCGTACACGGTTTCGTTCCGCGTCCGGCGGATGAATCCATGCCTTATACAGACCCGGAAAACTGGGTGATCGAATGCCTTGAAATGCTGTCCGATCTTCCGGAAATGCAACGCAACCGCTTTATGCCTCTTTGCGTCGAATATCCGATTTACGGCGTGCATTTCATCGATAAAATGTTCGGCGCAGATGTATTTTTCAAAGACGGTCAATGGAACGCACGCTATCTCAAAACACCCATCGGCAAGCTTGAGATGCCCGATCTTGAAAAAGACGAAACATGGATGCTTGCAAGACGCGCCGCCAAAGCCTTTCTGGACGCGGATGTAAAGCTTCCGCTGTTCGGGCTTCCGACGCTTTCCAACGCCCTGAACATCATGGTCAATCTCTATGGCGGCGACGCGCTCATCGCCATGATCGAAGACGAGGAAAACGCGCTAAACGACCTCACCGTCATAAACAACCTTATCCGCGCCCTGCACAAATGGTATCTGGATACCATACCCCACAAACAGCTTCAGCCCGTCATTTCGTGGGAACGCACGCAGCCGCCGGGGTTCGGGCAGCTTTGCGGCTGCACAACGCAGCTGCTTTCCGGAAAAATGTATGAGCGCCTCATTGCGCCCTTGGACGATCAGCTCCTTTCCGATTATCCAAACGGAGGCATGATTCACCTTTGCGGCGCGCATTCTCAGCACATCGAAACCTTCCGGAACATGAAAAACCTGCGTGCGCTTCAGCTAAATGACCGCGCAAGCCACGACCTGAAGCTGTATCTCGACGGCCTTCGCGAAGATCAGATCATCTATCTGGCTCCATGCGAGGGAATGTCCATCGAAAAAGCGCTTGAAATCTCCAAAGGCAAAAGAATCGTCCTCCCCGCGCCCATCAACGCGCCGGAAAAAACCCTGTGACAGTATGAAAAGCGGTTCACCGGAATAAGTATAAAATACACGACTGTGCAGTAAAAAATCTGCACAGTCGTGTTTTATTCTTTCTCCCCTGCCTGTTTTTCCTTCAAAATCGCGTTGATTCTTTTTGTTCTTCTTATTGTCACGGCATAAACAATTGCCCAGATGAGAAGATATCCGACGACAAAAATCGCCGTAAAAACCAGCATGGGAATCATACCCGCTTTGAGCCAGCCGTTGACAAGATACGTTCCCAGATAGCTTACATACAAAACGCTTCCGTGAAGCAGAATTGCAATCATCAGCGGCAGACGCTCAATCTGATAAATCGCGTTCATGCCGCCCGCAATAAAAGCAAGCGTGGAAAGGGAAAATATGCCGGTCGTAACCTCATGAACCGTCAGCGTTTCAACGGCGGCATGCTGATTCAATACAAGATACACAATCGCAAGCACCAAAGGGCCGAAGCCGCAGGAAATCAGTCCGCGGCGGAAAAATTCGAAAACATGAAGTCGGAGGCC
>JAZSFI010000348.1:0-3708 GCA_045532135.1 Clostridia bacterium
CCAAGGTCAAGGAATTTGAAGACATGAACAAAGGGGAGGAAGAGAAATGAGACATCATATCGATACCATTCCCGTATGGGACGCCTACCGTCAGGACTGTGAATGCCCGCTGTGCCTCCTGGAGGAGGAAAACGAGGTCAATTATGTAAACGCCTTCATGGGCGGAAGCGTTATGGAGCCGGATGTGCGCGTTGAGGTCAACGAAAAGGGCTTTTGCGGACGGCATTTCAAGCTTATGCTCAATAACAACAATCGTCTGGGCGTTGCTCTTATGGCGCACACATATTTAAAGGAAACGATGGCGAAACTGGGCGCGACCCAGATGGCGGTCAATGAGGGAAAAGGCGGACTTTTCTCAAGAAAGCCTGCTTCCGCAAACGATTTTTCCCATATCACCGACACCTGCATCCTGTGCGACCGCTTAAACAATACCATGGACCGGTACGTCTATACCGTTGTATATATGTATAAGCATGAAAGCGCGTTCAAGGCGCAGTTTCAGAAAAGCAAGGGCATGTGCTTAAAGCATTTTGCCGAGGTGATCGCCTCCGCTGAGGAGCAGATGAAGGGCGCGGAGCTTAAAAGCTTCATGAATGATCTTAAAAAGATTCAGCTGGACAACATGGCGCGCCTTGAAAAGGAAATCGAGTGGTTCACGCTCAAATTCGACCATAAAAACGCAGATAAGCCGTGGGGAACGAGCAAGGATTCACTGGAACGCACGATTCTGAAACTGCGCGGCAAATGTATTTAGAAAGCGGAGGAAGTATAGTATGGTTGAGTTCCGTTTGCCCGTATTCGGTCACGGCGGCGATTACAATCCCGACCAGTGGCTTGACAGACCCGACATCCTCAATCAGGACATCGAATATATGAAGGAAGCCGGAATCACGCTTGTGTCAGTCGGTATTTTTGCGTGGGCTGCGCTTGAACCTGAAGAGGGAAAATACAATTTTGCGTGGCTTAAAGATATTCTTGACAGGCTTCACGAGGCGGGCGTATCCGTGCTTCTGGCAACGCCCTCCGGCGCAAGACCCGCTTGGATGAGCGTTAAATACCCTGAGGTGCTGCGCGTTCGAAACGGCGTTCGCAACCGCCATGGACACCGCCACAACCATTGCCTGACTTCGCCCGTGTACCGCGAATTCGTAACCAAAATGAACACGCGTCTGGCGGAAGAATTCGGGACTCACCCTGCGGTTGTCGGCTGGCACATTTCCAACGAATACGGCGGCGACTGCCAGTGCGAATTGTGTCAGGAAGCGTTCCGCAGCTGGCTCAAAAACCGGTATAAGACGCTTGATAACTTGAACCACGCCTGGTGGACGGCGTTTTGGGCAAAGACGTATACCGACTGGAATCAGATCCGTTCGCCCGAAGAAATCGGAGAAGGCGCGATCTGCGGCATGAATCTGGACTGGCGCAGATTTGTCAGCGATCAGACGCGGGATTTTTTCAGAAACGAAATTGCGCCGATTCGGATGCTTACGCCGAATCTTCCTGTTTCCATCAACACAATGACGCTTTTTGAAGGGCTTGATTATTCTTCCTTCAAGGACGATGTGGACTTCTTTGGTTTTGACGCATATCCTATGTGGGGCGGAAAGAGCGATTTCGACGTTGCGATTGAAACCGCGTTTACCTATGATCAGGTGCGCGGCTACGGAAACAGAGTGTGGTCGCTCATGGAATGCACGCCTTCTCAGGTCAATTGGCAGGACATCTGCCGCATGAAGCGCACCGGGCTTCATCCCCTTGTGAGCCTTCAGGCCGTTGCGCACGGCTCGGATACGGTGATGATGTTCCAGTGGCGAAAGGGAAGAGGCGCATCAGAAAAGTTTCACGGCGCGGTGGTCGGACACGATTCCACCAACAAAACGCGCGTTTTCAAGGAAGTCAAGCAGGTGGGCGAGATGCTCAGGACCATCCGTCCCGTTGTGAATGCCGAAACGCGCGCTGAAGTCGCCGTGATTTTCGATCAGCAGTCGCGCTGGGCGCTTCATGGTGCGGAGGGTCCGAGAAAGAAAAAGGACTATACAGGCGTTGTGAAGGAGCACTATGAGGCGCTTTACAAGATGGGCCTGAATGTTGACGTCATCGACTGTGACAAACCCTTTGACGGATATAAAGTGCTCGTCGCGCCGTATCTTTATATGGTGCGCGAAGGCATTGCCGAGAAGCTCGAAGCATATGTCAGAAATGGCGGAACGCTCGTTGTCGGTTTCTTCTCGGGACTGGTTGACGAAAGCGATCTGTGCTTCATGGGCGGCGCGCCCGGCCCGATCCGAGAGCTTTGCGGCGTATGGGCAGAGGAAACCGATGCGCTATATGACCACCAGAGAAATTCCTTTGTGATCGAAAAGGACAATGAGCTGGGACTTGCGGGCGAATATGCATGCAGCTGGATGTGCGATGTGTTGAACCTTGAAGGCGCCAAGGCCGTTGCAAATTACGGAAGCGATTATTATGCGCTCTCGCCCTGCGTCACGGTCAACGAATTCGGAAATGGCAAAACCTATTATATTGCCAGCCGCGCGGAACAGAAATTCTATGACGATTTCTACAAGGCGATTGTAAAGCAGGCGGGCGTTCAGACGCTGCTTGACGATATTCCGCAGGGTGTTCTGGCCGCCAAGCGCATAAAGGATGAAAAGGAATACCTTTTCGTCATGAACTTCTCGCGCGAAGAAAGAAAGGTTTCGGTTCCCAAAGGATACGACCTTCTTTCGGGCAAAGAAGTTCAAGGAGAGATCATTCTGCAGGACAACGGTGCGGCCGTGATTGAAATCATGAAATAAGGGAGAAAGCGATTGTTCTATTTTTCAAAACCGGCAGGAGGGCTTCAGATTGCTTCGTCTCTTTTGAAGCCCCCCTTTGTTCAGAATCTGTCTGTTGGCCTTCCGGATATACGAATCCTGTTTATGTCGGATCTGCATATCCGGAAAAATACGTGGAGGACGGCGGAAAACGTACTTTCGGCCATCAGGACGCTTGCGCCTGAAATGATTTTGATGGGCGGCGATTACGCGGAATACGACGAGGGCTTCGTGCGGTTTTTTGAGGCGCTTTCCGAAATAAAACCCAGATACGGCATCTTTGCCGTTGAGGGAAACAACGATTATACGCGCTTTCAATATGACCATGACCGCGTAAAAGAGGAAATGGAAAAATCGGGCGTTCGCCTTTTAAGGGATGAATGCGTCCGCGTTCAGACGGAAAAGGGCGCGCTTGAAATCCTCGGCGCAAGATGCGCGTATTTTGAAAAAACGCATCCGGAAGGCCTTTTTTCCGATGAGGACGGCGTATATCGCATTCTTCTTGCGCATGAGCCTTTGAAAAGCACGCTGGATGCCGTTTGCGGCAAAGCCGATCTCATGCTTTGCGGGCATACGCACGGCGGGCAGGTGAACGTTCTGGGCTTTACGTGCTATGAGATTTTGCAGTATGAAAGGAATTTTCACTATACCCATATTGCGGGGATGCGAAAAATTCTGGATACACCCGTGCTCGTCTCGCGCGGCATCGGCGTAAGCAAGTTCGCCGTTCGTTTCGGCGCGAGAATGGAAATTCATCTGTTGATGTAGGTTCATCGCATCTTGTAAAACAGCTTTGCTCATCGAAAATGACGATGTATTTTCAAGATTACCGAAAGATAAAAGGAGAAAAAACCCTATGCGCATGAGAGTCAAAAAGTGGGCGCGCCCGGAA
>JAZSFI010000601.1:0-2218 GCA_045532135.1 Clostridia bacterium
TGTAACCGATCTGAACCCCGAATCCGTCACCGTTCATTCCCTCGCCATCAAACGTTCAAGCAAGCTCCACGAACAGCTGACCGTTCAGGGCACAAGCCACAATCAGGCCGACTGCGAAACGGCGGATCAGATGATTAGGTATGCGCGAAAAACGCTGACCGCCGGCGGCTGGCATCCGTATTACCTGTACAGGCAAAAATACATGGCCGGAAACCTTGAAAACGTGGGCTATGCCAAGCGTGGAAAAGCCTGCCTTTACAACATCGGCAACATGGAAGAGACCGCGCGCGTGCTTGCGCTCGGCGCAGGCGCGATTTCCAAATGGATTTTCCCGCGCGAAAGACGCATCGAACGCGCGCCCAACGTCAAAAATATCGAGCAATACATTGAGCGCGTTCACGAGATGACCGAACGCAAGCGAAAACTGATTCTGGAGGACGAAAGATGATGAAAAAACGACTGCTCCTTGCTCTTCTCGTTTTCCTCCTCGTGCTGACCGGCTGCGGAAAACAGGTCGAAGTCAGCCCCTACGCCAACATTCCCAAGCCCACCTGTGTAATCACGATGGGCACGGGCGATACCATGACCTTTACCCTCGACCCTGCAAGCGCGCCCAACACCGTTTCGAACTTCATCAACCTCGCCAATTCCGGCTTCTATGACGGCATGAAGATCGATTACGTCTACCCCACCTTCTTTATCAAAAGCGGCGACCCGGCAGGCGACGGCACGGGCGAACCCGGCTATTCGATCGCAGGCGAATTCACCAAAAACGGATATGCCTTCAACAACCTCTCCCATGAGCGCGGCGTCATCTCCATGTGCCGCCTGACGGACGACTACAATTCGGCAGGCTGCCAGTTTTTCATCATGCATTCCACGCGCCTTGAATACGACGGCGAATACGCCGCCTTCGGCTGGATCGAGAAAAACGATTTAAAAAGCTTTCAGACGCTGGACGCGATTTGTTCCACCACGCTTGATAAGGAATATCGCCCGCTCCTTCGTCAGACCATTGAGTCCATCCGCGTAGATACCAAGGGATACACCTACGATCTCATTAAATACGGCGAAGAACCCGCCCAGCCCACAGCCGCGCCCACACAGGAGGTAACACAGTAATGGCAAAGAAGAAATCTTCCCTGAAACACAGCTTCACTCCCATCGCCCTGATCCTCGTCATCGTCGCCATTTTGGGCGTCACCGCCTATAACGCCTTCATGAAGGCAGATGATGAGACCGTAAAGCCCGTCCCCTTCGCGGCCGAAGACAGCGCCAAGTTCAAAAAGGAAACAAACCCCGTTGCGACGATTAAAATCAAAGACGCCGAAACGCCCATCGTCGTCGAACTTTACCCGGACGTCGCGCCCAACACCGTTGCCAACTTTGTAACGCTTGCCAATTCCGGCTTCTACGACGGACTTATCTTCCATCGCGTAGTTCCCGGCTTCGTCATTCAGGGCGGCTGTCCCGAAGGAACCGGCGCCGGCGGTCCCGGCTATTCCATCAAAGGCGAATTTGCCCAAAACGGCGTAACCAACAACCTTGCCCACGCCCGCGGCGTAATCTCCATGGCGCGTTCAAATGCACCTGATTCCGCCGGCAGCCAATTCTTCATCACGCATGCCGCCTCGCCGCATCTGGACGGAAACTATGCAGCCTTCGGCGAAGTCATTTCCGGCATGGAAACGGTTGATCTGATCGCAAGCGCTCAAACCGCATATACCGAGAAACCCCTGATCGATCAAGTCATTGAAGAAATCCGCGTGGACGAAAAGGGCATCGAATACAATGTGAAGAAAATCGGAGGATAAATTCCATGTGCACAAATGCCATCGCAGCGATTCTTATCTTTGTCGTCTCGATTCTCGGCGCAACCGGCAATACACTTTTCATGAATTATGACGCAGACCATACGCAGACCGCCCTTATCGAAAACGCCGGCAAACAGAACAGTCAGCAGAATGCAAATCCTGTAGCCACAATCAAAATGAAGGATGTGCAAACGCCCATCGTCGTAGAATTGTATCCGGATACCGCGCCCGATACCGTTGCAAACTTTATATATCTCGCCAACGCCGGCTTCTATGACGGCCTCATTTTCCACCGCGTGATTCCCGGCTTTATGATTCAGGGCGGCGACCCTCTCGGAAACGGCACGGGCGGCCCCGGCTGGCGCATCAAGGGGGAATTTGCCCAGAACAAGTCGCATCGGAGC
>JAZSFI010000518.1:0-3363 GCA_045532135.1 Clostridia bacterium
CATAGTCGTTTCTTTTGAAAAGCATGTTTCCGAAATGAAAATTCCATTCCGCGCTTCTTTCGTCCATTGCGCACATGAGCTGCCTTGCACGGGAAAGCTGTCCCGCTTCAATCAGAAGCCGGACTTCCTTAAAACGCTCCATGGCGGATGCGGGAGGAGCAACTTTACAACGATTGATCAGCGCGTTGTACGCCTGATTGATATCGATCATTTGCTTTTCCGCCCATGCGCGTTCAGGCCCTTCCTGAAAACGATCCGGATGCCATTTGCGCGCGAGCGTTCGGTAGGCGGCGCGGATATCGGCTTCGGAAGCGTTTTCGGGTACGTTCAGTGTGCGGTGGAATTCTGTCAAAAGAAACATCCCCAAAATAGCTTATATTTTATTATACCATTTTTGTCAATAGATGCATGTATTCGCCTGTGCGCATTTGGCTGAAAAGCCAAATGTAAAAACATCTGCTTTCTCATGCAAAAATTCGACAGTTCGACATTGTTTGTGTCGAACTGTCGAACTGCTTTTGGATGCTTATGCGTTGCAAAAGGCAATATTTTCCAAATGCCCCGTTTTGGACCTTGTCGAAAAACCGGCATTTCAAAGTCGAAATGTCGAAACGAAGCGCATTTTTCTCGACACAGGACGGCAGATAAAGCACACCGTCTTTCGTATAATTGCCCTCGTGAAAAGGAGGCTGTCCCGAAAACATGAGGGTAGCGATTGAGGAATTTATTCTGATCAATTTCCTGATGGATTTCCTTTTTCTGTATCTTGCATCGCGGGGAACGTGGTTTTTTTCACTGAAACGGCTTCTTTGGGCTTCCTTATTGGGAAGTATTTACTCGCTTATTGCCTTGATAAACCGTTTGCCGCCGTTTTTTCACAGCCTTTCATTTGCTTTAATGACGCTTACGGCATTTCCCATTCGGGATAAAGGCCTTTTTCTGAGAACGGTATTTATTGCATTTACGGGACTTTTTGTCCTTGGCTCGGCTGTGCGCCTGAGCCTGAAAAATGGCGGCGGAACGCTGTTAATGGGAATTATCGGAGCGGGTGCCGGCGCGGTTCTTGTGTCGGTTATGAAAGCGGCGTTTGAAAAAACGGGAAACGAACGGCAGGCGTACTTTTTTGTAAGATTGGGAGAAAGTTTCTCAGAGTTTAGCGCCATTATTGACACAGGAAATCTCCTGAAAGAGCCTTTAAGCGCGCTTCCTGTTTTGATTGCGGACGAACAGGCGCTTGGGAAAAGCTTTTTGTCGCGTGCGCAGAAAGAGAAAAATGCGCGTCAGGCTGCATACGCCTCGATCGGCGGAGACGGAAAAATGATGTTAATAAGAGCGGATGAAATACGCGTCAATGTTTCGGGCAGATGGGTTCATGCGCCCGACATGTGGATCGGGATCTATCCGGGCAGAATGCGCGGAGGCGTCCATGCGCTTGCGCCGCCGGTTGTTTCCATAAAAAATCGCGGAAAATCAAAAGGGACGGAGGGCGAATTATGAATTTATGTTATCAGCAGGCGGTTCGTCGTTCGGTGTACGGGCTGATTATTCGGATGAGACGGGGCACGGTGGCTTACATCGGCGGAAGCGATCTTCTTCCTGCGCCGCTTACAAGGGATGAGGAGGAGACGCTTGTCAGAAGATCGGATACGGGAGATGAGCTTGCGAGAGCTTCTTTGATCGAGCGCAATCTTCGCCTGGTTGTATTCATCGCAAGAAAGTTTGAAAACACGGGCATCGGCATTGAGGATCTGATTTCCATTGGCGCAATCGGTCTTATCAAAGCCGTCAATTCCTTCAATCTCGATCGTCAGATTAAACTGGCTACATACGCGTCGCGCTGCATTGAAAATGAAATCCTGATGGTGCTTCGAAGAACCAACCGCATGAAAACAGAGGTCTCCTTTGACGAGCCGCTCAATACCGACTGGGACGGGAACGAGCTTCTTTTATCGGATATTATGGGCACGGATCCGGATCTTGTTTCAAAGGACATCGAAGCGGACGAGGAAAAGCGGGCTTTGCGCGCCGCGATTGAGAAACTGTCCATCCGGGAAAAGGAAATCATATCGCTCAGATACGGCATGACGGACGGAAACGAAAGAACGCAGAAGGAAGTTGCCGATATGATGGGAATATCGCAAAGCTACATATCAAGGCTTGAAAAGAAGATTATCGGAAAGCTTCACAGGGATCTGTTAAAGCTCGCCTGACAAGGAAAAATGAAAACGTAAATATAACTCCCGTTCAGCGGGTGGTTATGACTTTCTATGCGTTTTTTTCGTAGATCAAACGAAGGCCCTTTAAGGTAAGAAGTCCGTCCAGGACGTTGATTTCGGGGCACTCTTCGCGAATCAGCACCGCCATGCCACCGGTGGCAACGACCTTGCAGTCGCTTCCGAGCTCTTCCTTCATACGCTTGATCAGGTATTTTACAAGGCCGATATGCCCGTAGAGAATACCGGACTGAAGGTTTGTAATTGTGTTTTTTCCGATGACAGATGCGGGCTTTACCAGTTCAAACCGGGGCAGTTTTGCGGTTCTGTCAACCAATGCGTCAGCAGTAACTTTAAGACCCGGGCAGATTGCGCCGCCTAAAAATTCACCTTTCTGAGAAACCACGCCAAAGCTTGTGGCGGTGCCGAAATCTATGTAAATGCACGGCCCGCCGTAGAGTTCGTAGGCGGCGACGGCGTTTGCGATTCGGTCGCTTCCAAGCTCTTTGGGATTGTCGTATTTGATGTGAATGCCCGTTTTGATGCCCGGCGCGACGAACATGGGCGCGCGGTGGAAATAGGTCATGCACATGTGTTCGATGGTGTAATTGATTGTGGGCACGACGGACGAAATCACGATACCGGTGACAAGCGACATATCCATTTTGTGATGGGAAAACAGATTCGCCATCAGCATGCCGTACTCGTCGCTGGTCATTGTGCGATTGGTGGAGATTCGCCAATATGCAGCCATGCGCTCGCCGTCAAAAAGCGCGGTTTTGATGTTGGTGTTTCCGATATCGAGTGTAAGAATCATATTTTAAAAGCTCCCGAATGTGAGTTTTTTCACCTTGTTGAGCGCGGCAACGATGGGGGGAATGATAAAGCATGCGGCAAGCGCTTCAAGACCGCCGGCGCCGGAGGCGATTACGCCGATGACGCCGAAAAAGTTAAGTCCATGAATTCCGAGCTTATGAATAAGCGCGTTCACATCAAGCCCTGCTGCGCTGTAGAAAACGACCATCAGGCTCAGATAGAAAACAGTGTTTGTGACCGAACCCAGAAGCGCGGCAAAAGCGTCCGGGAAATAAGGACGTTTTTCGCTTGATGAAAGCGTTTCCTTTGCGTACCAAGTCGGAGGCCAAGCGGT
>JAZSFI010000334.1:0-3467 GCA_045532135.1 Clostridia bacterium
GGCGACGCCGGATGGGCAAATATATACTGAAACGCTGCGGGTACATTATAGTGGTATTTTTGATTGTATCATTTTTGATGTTCTCGCTCTATAATCTGATCCCGAGTGATCCGGCGCGAGCGGAATTGGAACCCCTCCGCCAGAGTTTTAAGAACCCGGACGAATATCAGGCCCGTTATGAACAGTTAAGAGAAGAGATGGGTCTGAATGATCCGCTGGTGGTCCGTTATCTCCGATGGATGGGTCTTTGGACGGATACGGACGGAAAGTCCTTCAACGGTCTTTTGGAAGGCAATTTCGGTTATTCCAACTATTATAAGCGCAATGTTATTGATGTTATCGGCGATCCTATGAGCAACACGATATTCATCAATATTTTCTCTACTATTGCTGCGCTTGGCATTACGATCCCGCTTGGTATTTTCTGCGCAGTACGTAAAAACAGAAAATTCGACCAGTCCACTCAGGTGGTCACCATGTTGGGCTATAGTATTCCTGTTTATATTATTGCCCTGGTCTTTATGTTCATATTCTGTATCGTTTTCCGCATTTTCCCCGTCATGGGCATCAAGACGCCGGGTGCAACGTATGAAAACGGTTGGCAGGAATTTGTGGACAAACTGTACCACATCACCCTTCCTGTTATCGTTATGACGTTCGGCTCTCTTGGCGGTATGACCCGCTATGTCCGCTCTGCCATGATTGAGTCCCTGTCCATGGACTATATCCGCACCGCGCGTGCGAAGGGCCTCAGGGAAAAGGTTGTTATCTATTCTCATGCATGGCGCAATGCACTGCTTCCCATCATTACGAGTATTTTGGGCTGGTTCCTGAGCATTTTCTCCGGCTCGGTTGTTATTGAAAACACCTTTGGTCTTTCCGGTATGGGACGTCTTTACTGGATCGGCCTTAACAATAACGACTTTGAACTGGTGTTGGCCATCCAGATGTTCTATTCGATCATCTCTTTGGTCGGCGCACTGCTTATTGACATCAGCTATGGCCTTGTTGACCCGCGTGTTCGCGTTGACAAATAAGGAAGGAGGAAAAATAGATGGCATCCAAGAAAAAAGGCTTTTTCCTCTTCCGGTGGATTAAGCGCGCTTTTATGGGTAATCACAATGAAGTGGTGGATTTGCTGAAGGAAGAGCAGATGCAAACGCCCTTCAAAACCATGGCTAAAAAGTTTCTGAAGAAGAAAACGGTAATTTTCGCACTTTCCGTGTTCGTCCTCATTTTCGCATTTGTTCTTATTGGTCCTTACTATTGGGTTTTGGATCTGAGCGAGCAGGATTCGACTCTGATCAATCTTCCTCCGGGATATAACATGATGGCTGTTCCCAAGGAGATGAAGGGAAAGATTGCGGATATCGCTCCCGGTGGAACATTCGGATTTGGAACGGATGAAAATGGTAAGATATATTCCTGGGGCACGACCCGCATTACGGAAAAAATCGATGCTGCGGATATTCCTCAGGAAGTAATTGACGCCGATATTGCCATGATGGCAGCAGGTTCCGACCATATGGTCGCTTTGGCGGAAGATGGTCAGCTGTATGTGTGGGGCAATACTCGTCTTCAGCAGGGACAGTTTACCAGTGAAATGAAGAAGGATCAGAAGGATGGATGGAATGTCATCCAGCTTGAAGCCTCCAATCAGTTCTCTGCGGTCGTTACGGACGAGGGCATGCTGTATCTCTGGGGCAATAAGAATCAGAATGATCTTAACGTCAACAAAAAATATCAGGGCAAGATTGCAAAGGTTGCGCTGACGACCAACCACTATATCAGTCTTTTGAATGACGGTACCGTTGTGTATACCGGCAGCAAGGGAAAGAGCAATCCTTTGGCAAATGTGCCCAAGGCGCTCAAGGGTAAGAACGTAATTGACATTACTGCTACATCTTCCGCAATTGCTGCTTTGACCGACGAAGGTGAACTCTACGTTTGGGGTATCACCGTTCACGGCGAGGATCAGATTCCTGAAATCAACTGTCCTGTAAAAGCTGTTTTCGGTGGCCGTTACCACTTTACCGCTCTTTTGGAAGACAACAGCGTTGTATCCTGGGGCGAAAACAAATATGGACAGACTGATGTGCCGGAAGAACTTCGAAAAGGCAAAGTTGAACTTTCCACGATTTATGTCGGCAATCATCAGAACTATGCGGTTACAACCGATGGCGATGTAATTACATGGGGTCTCAAGGGCTTCCTGCTTGGTACGGATGACCTTGGACGCGATATGCTTACCCGTATCGTAAACGGCGGTAAGGTTACGATGACTGTCGGTGCGATCTCCGTTATAATCGCGACGATTATCGGCGTTGTTCTTGGCGGTTTGGCCGGATACTTTGGCGGCAAGGTTGACCTTTTGATCATGCGTATATCGGAAATTGTCGGCGGTCTGCCGTTCATTCCCTTCGCAATGATTCTTTCCGCCGTTATCGGATCGAGACTTGACAGCAATCAGAAAATGTATCTGATTATGGTCGTATTGGGCGTTCTAAGCTGGACAGGCACTTGCCGTCTGGTTCGTGCACAAATTCTGGCGCAGCGCGAAATGGAATATGTAACTGCTGCAAAGGCCATGGGCATTAAAGAAAAGACGATCGTTTTCCGTCATATTCTGCCCAACGTATTCTCTTTGCTGCTTGTCAGCATGACGCTGGACTTTGCAACCTGTATGCTTACCGAATCCACGCTTTCCTATCTGGGATTCGGCATCCCGCTGCCCCAGCCGACTTGGGGCAACCTGTTGGACGGCGCCAATAACTCCATTGTTATTCAGCAGTATTGGTGGCGTTGGGTATTCCCCGCTGCGATCTTCGGCATGTGCACTATCTGTATTAATATGATCGGCGACGGTCTTCGCGACGCCGTTGACCCCAAGAGTAATGAAAGGTAAGGAGGTGGAGCGGCAATGGCATTGCTTGAACTGAAAAATCTGCATACCTATTTCCATACCAAACGCGGAACTGTGAAGGCTGTCAACGGCGTTTCCTACCAGGTTGAGCCCGGGCGCACCTTGGGCGTTGTGGGGGAATCCGGCTCTGGTAAGAGCGTTTCCGCCATGAGCATCCTGCAGCTCCTTGACGGCAACGGCTACATTGACTCCGGAGAGATTCTGTTCGATGGAAAAAATCTGACTGAACTTTCCAAAGGAGAAATGTGCAAAATCCGCGGAAATGATATCTCTGTAATTTTCCAGGAACCCATGACCTCTTTAAACCCGGTATTTACTGTGGAAAAGCAGGTCAGCGAGCCTTTCATCATTCACCAGGGCATGACCAAGAAGCAGGCTCGTGCCAAGGTAATCGAAATGCTCAAGGACGTGAAGATTCCGAATCCGGAAACGGTTGCCAAACAGTATCCGCATCAGCTGTCCGGTGGTATGCGACAGCGCGTCATGATCGCGATGGCGCTGGCTTGCCAGCCCAAGCTCCTGATCGCTGATGAGCCTACAACTG
>JAZSFI010000050.1:0-2993 GCA_045532135.1 Clostridia bacterium
CCAAGGGCGACGTTGATGGACTGCATGCCGCGGCAGATGCCCAGAACCGGAAGCTTTCTTGTCAGAATCAGGGGGAACATGTTGAGCTCGACAGCATCTCTTTTCGGGTTGGATTCGCCGCACTGCGGGATGCGCTCCTGACCGTAACATCTGGGATCCATGTCGCCGCCGCCCGCGTAGATCACGCCGTCCAGCTGAACGGTCATGCCGATCAGTTCATAGGTTTTGATCTTGTCGTAATCGATCATGAACACTTCGCCGCCCAAACGCTCCACTGCTTTTACGACGTTTTCGGGCACATATAAAACGCTTGGGTCATCCGATTTTCTGGTGGGGATGACGCCGATGACCGGTTTTTTCATATCCATTGGATTATTCCTCCGTTTTCTGAAGTCTTCCGCAGCTGAGCCTGCCTTCGGGACAGAAGCCGTTTACGGCGCAGCTTGGACCGAAATGTTTGAAAAGCGCAGGGAAGGATTCCATAAGGCCTGAGAGCATATCGCTTGCCGCATCCCTGATTTCCCACTGGGCGCGCGTGCAGGTGCGAAGCTTCATAAAATGAAGAAGTTCGCGCGCGTTCATGGTGAAAAGAATGTCGACCGTGTTTCCGGAAAGGGCAAAGTAGGCAAGAAGCGCGCTGTCTGCGCCGAGACGCGCCGTTTTCTTCGCATTTTCAAGATTGTTTTTAAATGCATTTTCGTAAATTGCGAAGGCTTCCTTGTTTGCCTTTATGCTTTCGGGAAGCACATATCCTGCACCCATCAGCGCCTCCTCCGGGAAGGGCACGATCAAAGACTGCATCCTGTGGCGCGTAAAGTGGGTGACGCAGGAGAGGGAGACGTTTTTGACGGTAAAGCCGTAGGAAAGCATTTCAAGTTCGCGCGGACGGGCGTCCTTTACAAGCTGTTTGATGATATTATCGCCTTCAAAACGGCTGGTCAGCCGAAGAGAAAAGTCAAGCGCTTTTTCGGGATCTTCGGGCTTTATTACAACTTCAGCGTCGGGCGCGCAAACATGAAGGGGCGCAAAGACGGCTTCTTTTTCTCTGTGCGCATATTTTGCCTGAGACGGCTTTTCGTTTATGTCGGTTTCCCCCATGATTTCTTTGAGCTGATTGTTCAGGCTTTCGCCGATGTTTTTGAGCTCTTCATAGCGGCTTAAACGTCCGTATCGCATGGAAGCGATCACGTGCGCAAGCTCGCGGGCGTTTAAGGTCATATAGAAATTGGATTTAAAGCAATAGGGGAGGACAAAGCGCGCGTCTTCGCGGGCAATGCCAAGATCAATGAGCTTTTTGTAATCGTCAAAGCGCGCGTCCATGTTTTCCTTATAAATAAGGGACATTTCATCGGACAGCCCCACAGGCGTTACATAGCCCGCGCCGGAGAAATCGACATATCTTCTCGATTTGACTGTGTAGGAGGCAAGGCGGAACTCGATTAAGCTCTGCTCGGCCAGAACGCTCACGTCCTGAAACGCGATTGTGAACACAAGATGCTCAAGAATGGTCTTATGACCGGAGGCGATGACTTTTCCGATGAGCTTTAAGTCCTTTGATCCGCCGTCGCCGCGCGCAATGGCCTTCTCCGCACCGCCGTCAGTGGTTGAAATTCTGGCTGCGGCTGCGCACATTCTGACGCCGTTATTGCTGATGGAAACGATTTTGGCTCCGCCCGTTAACATATTCGGTCGGTCCTCCTTATAAAATCTCTTTCCTTTCATTTTGCATGAAAGAAGAGGTTTTGTCAAGGCACAGAAAGAGATTTTCATGATCCGTGCGGCCATATAATGCACAGCAAAAAACGCACGTCCGCAGTATGCGGACAGGCAGAAAAACGTTCGGTTTTTGCCGAAAAAATTAACGTTTGACAGACTTCGGTCGGATGTAACAATTATCACCGCGAAACCCCTGTCTAAAGCGGGTTTTTGCTCAAGAAAGGGCATTTGTATGACATATTGATGAAATATTCTTAATGTGAAAAAGCTTCCTTGCACCTTGATTTCGTGTGTTAAGTCCGATATAATTGGTCTTACTTCAAACGGCGGGCGCTGCCTGCACCGCCGACCGACGCGCAAACATGTTTTTATAGAATACAGCATGTTGTATGCAAACGGTTGCCTGCGTACCATATATGGTGTGGGACGCGGACTTTTTTTCCGCTGAATGCGGGGAATGCGGGCAAATTCAAATTGAAGAAAGAGATATCGCCATGATCGAATATATCATCAAAAGAGACGGACGCAAGGTGGAGTTCAATCAGGAAAAGATTGCCGATGCGATTGCGAAGGCTTTTGTAGCCGTCGGCAGCCCCAAATCCAGAAAGATTTCCGAGGAGCTTGCGCATCAGGTTGCCATGCGCGTATGTTCCGACGAAACCATCGGCGTTCCCACCGTTGAAGAGGTTCAGGATATGGTTGAGCGCGTGCTCCTGGACAACGGCTATGTCCATACGGCGAAGAGTTATATTCTTTACCGCGCCGAGCGTTCCCGCGTTCGCCAGATGAACAGCCGCCTGATGCGCATCTATGACGACATCACATTTAAGGCTGCCCGCGACAGCGACATCAAGAGAGAAAACGCCAACATCAACGGCGATACCGCCATGGGCGCAATGCTCAAGTATGGCTCCGAGGGCGCAAAGCAGTTCAACACCATGTTCGTTTTAAAGCCCGAGCATGCCAACGCCCACAATGAAGGCGATATCCATATCCACGATATGGACTTCTATACGCTGACCACCACCTGCACCCAGATCGATCTTCTCGCTCTGTGCCACGGCGGCTTCTCCACCGGTCACGGCGTTCTTCGCGAGCCCAATGACATCGCCAGCTATTCCGCGCTTGCGTGCATTGCCATTCAGGCCAATCAGAACGATCAGCACGGCGGCCAGAGCGTTGTAAACTTTGACTATTCCATGGCGGAAGGCGTAAAGAAGACGTTTGCAAAGCGATACGCCCAAAATATGGCTCGCGCGCTCGAACTGAAAATGGAT
>JAZSFI010000379.1:0-3665 GCA_045532135.1 Clostridia bacterium
CGAGGGCAAGGTCGGAATCGCACTGCCTCCGAACAACGGCGTTGACGCATCCTTCTGCGGCTGCAACATGCTGTTTATCGGAAAAAAGTGCGCATATCCCGACGAGGCGTTCAAGTTCATTTCTTTTGTGATGTCTGAGGAAAGCACTTTAAAGCGCGCGGAAATGACCAAAATTCCCGTAACACTGAATTCGCTCGTTGACGAGTATGCTCAAATGGATCCGTGGAATGCGGCGCGTTCTCTTTGTGTAGCCAACGGAACCGGCATGCCGCGCGTCATCTGGTCTACGGGTTTCCAGGCAGTTCGAAACGAGCTTCATCAGAACGCGATTTTCGGCGGCATGGAGATTGACGATGCGCTTATCAAGGCGCAGCAGGACATCGAATTCAGAATCGAAGGCTGACTTTATAAATTACGCCGGGCGGCATACATTTCCTGTCGCCCGGTAAAGCTGTGTTTGAGGTGACAAAAAGTTGCAGAAGGCAAGCAAGAAGGACAACCGGGCAGCCTATCTTATGCTGACGCCGTTTTTTGTCTTTTTTCTTCTGTTTGTAATTTATCCTGCGTTTCAGAATCTGTTTTACAGTTTCACCAATTACAACCTCGATACCGCATCGTGGATCGGGGTTAGAAACTATGCGCGCCTTCTGGAAGACACGACGTTTCATAAGGCGTTTAAAAACACATGCGTTTATGCCTGTGTTTCTGTTTTTGCACTCACTTTTTTGGGGTTCCTTGCCGCTGCGCTTTTAAACAAGGGCATTCGCGGCGCAAAATGGCTCAGACTTTTGCTCATTTTTCCTTACGCTACATCGATGGCTGCGGTCAGTATGATCTGGCTTATGATGTACGATCCGAACAATGGGTTTATCAATAAAGCGCTCAATTTCTTCTCCATCCGGGGCCGCGACTGGCTGTTTGATCCGTCGCTTGCCTTGGGATGCCTTATCTTTGTCAACATCTGGAAAAACATCGGATACTGCATGCTGATTTATCTGGCCGGCATCAATTCGATCCCCGAAGAACTATATGAAGCGGCGACCGTGGACGGCGCGGGAGAGGCCACGCGGCTTTTCAAAATCACGCTTCCTATGGTGAAGCCTGTTGCGTTTTTTGTGTTTGTAACCACGATGGTAGATGCGTTTAAAACCTTTGAACAGGTGCAGATCATGACGCGCGGCGATCCTTTGTACGCCACGACAACTCTCGTTCACCAGATTTACGTTTCCGGCTTCAATGATTTTAAAATGGGGTATGCATCAAGCATGTCGGTTGTTTTGCTTTTGATCGTTATGCTTCTTACATATGTCAACTTCCGCTTAAACCGCGCGGGCGAAAGTGAGGTGGGATAGGTGAGAGGAAAGAAAAAGCGGCCTTGGGGCGATGTGCTTTTTACCGTTTTCTCCCGTATATTTATTCTCCTTCTGGCTTTGTCTGTTGCGTTCCCGCTTTTGATGACGATATCCGTTTCGCTTCAGACGATGAACGAGATATACTTATCGGATCCCGTAATCATCCCTGAAAGATTCATGTTTGAAAACTATAAAACCGCAATGTCCCAAGGAAACTGGCCGAGGTATTTTTATAACAGCGCATTTGTTACCGTAATCACCGTTTTGATTTCTCTTTTGATCAATTCCATGTCGGGCTATGTGTTTGCACGCATTCCCTTTAAATTCAGAAACGGTCTTTTTGCGCTGATTCTTCTGGGACTGATGATACCGCCTCAGGTGACGCTGATTCCTGTCTTTTCGCTGCTTAGAAAATTCGGCGTGATGATTGGTCGGGAAAACGGCCTTTTCAATACTTATACGGGCTTGATTCTTCCCTTTATTGCAGGATCGTTCGGCGTTTTTCTGACAAGACAGTTTTATGTATCGTTCCCAAAAGAACTGGACGACGCTGCAATGATCGACGGCTGCGGGCGGTTTCAGACATTTGTCAGGATTTATTTGCCCTTGTCAGGCCCTGTGCTTGCCAGTCTTGGCGTTTTAAAATTTACCGGCACATGGAACGAATACACATGGCCGCTTGTTTCCACCAGCGGCGAAGAGATGAAAACCGTCCAGGTTGCGCTGACGGGCTTTCGCGATGAAGGCGAGATTTACTGGAATCTTTTGATGGCTGCAACGCTTGTATCCGGAATACCCATCTACATTGTGTTTTTCTTTGCGCAAAAGCACTTTGTTGCAGGCCTTTTGGCCGGAAGCGTCAAAGCATAGGAGGAACGACAGATGCATTTTGTGTTTTTAGCGATTCTTTTTTTCTTTTTTCAGAACATCGCAAACAAGGAATATGGCTCCAGATTTTCGCCTGACGTAAAGACGCTTGTTCCTTTTCATGTAATCAGCCATGTTTCGATGATCGCATCGCTTGCCATTTTGGGCGTTGGTATAAAGATGCCGCTGGGCGGGCTGGCATATGCGTTTTTGTATGCCTGCGCATTTCTTATGGCCATCATGATGCTGATGAAAACGCTTACGCTGGGCGCAGTTGGAAAAACCACGCTGATTGTAAATCTGTCCATGCTTCTTCCCATGCTTCTGGGCGTTCTTTTCTGGGAGGAAAAGCTGAACACGTACAACATCATCGGAATTCCGTGCGTGCTTCTGACGCTCTTTTTATCCGTACCGCGCTCTGCGGGCGGCGAAAAGGCAAACGTCAAGTGGACGGTTTGCGTGTTCATCACGTTTATTCTGGACGGCTGTCTTTCCGTCATCCAAAAGCTTTTCCTCCGCGCATACGGAAACGATTATTCAAAGTCGTTTGTACTGGTGAGCGCGCTTTTCGGACTTGGAATATGCGTATGCTTATCGATCATCTTCCGTTTAAAAGACCATGCGCTTTCCCTTCCCAAGGGGAAAAGTCTGGTTCCGTTTGCTGTAATTGCTTTTGTCGTCGGCGCGTCGACCGCCATTGCGACGATGTTCAATATGCAGTCGCTGACATTGCTTGACGGTGTAATTGTGTTTCCCGTTCGTCAGGGCGGACTGATTTTGATGATGACGCTGTACGGCATTATACGGTATAAAGACAAATTTGATCTGAAAGCGGCGGTTATGCTTTTGTCCGGACTGATGGGCATTGTACTTTTGAATCTCTGAGGAAGCGCCCATGAAAATCGCAGTGTTTTCAGACATTCATTCCAATGCCGTTGCGTTTCGCGCGTGTTTGAAGCAGGCGGAAAAACTGGGTTTTGACACATGCGTCCTGCTGGGAGACTATGTGAGCGATCTGGCGTATCCTGAGCGGACGATGGAGATTATCGAGAAAATCAAGGCGAAATACCCGACAGAAATCATCCGCGGGAACCGTGAAGAATACCTTCTGGAGCACATGAAAAACCCAATGGACGACTGGAAATACAATTCAAGAACCGGATCGCTTTTGTATACCTATGAAAATCTTCCGAGAGAGACCGTTTTGTCGTTTGAAAAAATGCCGATTACAAAGTGCGTGGATTTTAAAGGATATCCGCCTTTTGAAATTGCACACGGTTCGTTTTTAAAATCCCGCGCGATGGTGCTTCCCGGGCATAAGGACGCGGATGAAATGTTTTTGTCCATGAAAACGAAATTTTCCATCGTCGGACATACGCATTACATGTTCATCATGAAAAGAGGCGAAAAAACCATCGCAAACGCTGGTCCCGTCGGCGTTCCGTC
>JAZSFI010000321.1:0-2772 GCA_045532135.1 Clostridia bacterium
TTGGCCCACAGAACGACATGGCTACGATCCGACTTCCTACGTTGGAAAGCCCCTCGACCATGGTTTCCGTGCAGCCGCCGAAGGCGATGAATTTTACATCTTCCTCCGTGACCTGAGGAAGGCGGCTGTTGATTTCACGCTTGAAAAGCTTCCAATTATACATGGCGGGCTGACCGCAGCCGGAAGACAGCGAACGATACGCCGCCTGCCAGATCTCGTCCGGCATGTCGTCGGTTACAAGCAGCTGAATGCTCGGGCGGCGGATCGAATGGCATGCATCGATCAGCTGAACGGTAAGCTCGTTGTAATCAGGACCCAGCGGCATGCTCCACGCATCGTTTATGTCGATGTTTTTATAAAGTTCCCGCAGGATCGGGCGGATGTCTTCGCCCTTCCAGTAGGGATACAGACCGCGGTCGAGCCCGCCGATGTCGTCGCAGCCGTCGATGTAATACATGAAATTCCATGCAACGAGCGCTTCATAGATGTTTTGGGGCGAATGCATGGGAACGCGGGAAAGCGCACAGATGAGATCCGGATCGGCGTTTGACTCGATGAGATGGGAAATACACCTCTGCCGGTAGGCTTCGATGCCGTCCAGAAGGATGAGGAGCGCTTCCCTGAAATCGCCGTCTGCAAGCGCCTCTACCCTGCGTCTGTATCCGATCAGGCCGTCCTTTAGAATACGCCTGTAATTGATGAAGGAGTGCGTATAACCCGAGCCGCCGATGGTGTGGGGCGTAAAGATGGGCGCAACTTTTCCAAAATGCTCCCTTTCCATAAAATCTGCGGCCTGCGGGCATTTTTCCTTTAAAAGAGGCATGTTGGCGACAAGCGTGTAGGAATATTCCGGACGCACGGCAATGTGCGCGTTTTCCGGACTCATATTGATGTTGCGTCCGCATGGATACAGTTTTCCGCCGCAGTAAGGCGTAAGACGCGCATTTTTCAGATATTCGCTGACCGCTTTGCTGTAGCGGTACAAGGGAATTCTGTCCATGTTTAAAACCAGCTCTGCCGCGTAGTATTCCTCCTGTGCGCGCAAGGCGTGATACAGATTTTCCACGTTTTTTCGCCTCCTTTAAATGCATTTTCATAATATCATATGTGTCTTTTTCCGTCAACAAAAAAGCCGCCCGATCCTGCGGACGGCGATGAATGCGCAATTCAAATATCTCTGTGGCGCATATGGATTTTGTCCATAATGCGGACGATGCGTTCTCTGGGCAGAAAGAAATTGACAAGCATGGCAAAGACGACGCCGACGCCGGTATCGAAAATGCGGTTTAAGGAATAGGCTACGTAGGTATCCACGGGCTGATTGAAAAGAAGAATGCAGAGCATTACGCCGCCCGGCTGAATTGCGCCAGGCCAGTTAAATACGATGCTGACCAGGATTAACAGAATGACCCCGATAAACAGCATAAGAAGCATCAGCGGCTCAAATCCGCCTTGCGGATAGATCTGGATATAGATCGAGAAAAGCGCCATTCCGATCAGCCCGCCGAATATGGTGCCGAAAAGGCGGTTTCCGCCGCCCAGCCAGGACGAGCTCATATCATAACCCATTCCGAACACTGCGCCGATGCAGGCAAAAGTGGGATTGCGGTCAAACAGGAGGTATACAAGCGCAACGAGCGCTGCGGCAAAAGCGGTTTTGATATTTCTCATGCCGATATGCATTCTGGAAAGCGGCTGATGGATATTCATATGTGATTATCTCCTCTTCAGTAATGACAACCTGCAAAATTATACTCCGATTTTGGCGTCTGTCAACCGACTTTTCAAATCAATATCGAGAATTCAACCTGATTGAAACGATGGGGAATGGATGGGAATCCTTTACCGAAAAATGGGTTTATGGTATAATGAATACAAAAACATATGCGCGTTCAGGGAGGGAAAAGGATGAAGATCACGTTTGTCGGATCCAGCCACGGCGTACCCGAGGCGAACAGAAAATGCCAGTCGATCATGATGACAGCCAAAGGCAACACCTATTTTTTTGACATGGGTACAAGCGCTGTCGATGCGCTCAGGAAAAGAGGCGTTTCAATTGACAGCGTAAAAGGCGTTTTTATCAGTCACATGCACGGCGACCACACAAACGGACTCATTCAGTTTATCGATTTAATCACATGGTACTTTAAAACGCCCGATCCCGTGGTGTGTCTTCCCGATCTTGAGGCCGCGCGTGTAATAGACGACTGGCTGAAGGTAACCATGAACGGGCATAAAAAGGAAATCAAATACAAAAAGACGAAAAGCGGCTGCGTGTTTGACGACGGCGTTTTGCGCGTAAGCGCAATTTCCACGCAGCATTGCCCGAATTCCTACGCCTATCTTCTTGAATGCGGGGGAAAGCGCGTTCTGATTACGGGCGATCTTAAAAATCCAAACATTGATTTCCCGGATGTCGGCGCCCAAATCATTGATCTCGTTATTTGCGAATCGGCGCATTTTCCCGCGACGGAATACGAGAACGTCTTTCAGAAATACAGCATCAAAAAGGTTGTATTTACGCACTATTCCGACAGATTCCTTGCAAGCGTTCTTACCTCAATAGAGTGCATGAACGACAAAGGAATTCAGGCCTTGCGCGCAACGGACGATCTGGAACTGGAAGTATAAAATTGCTTAAAAAAAACGCTCCCGCTTTGCCCAAACGGCAGGCAGGAAGCGTTTTATCTTTGTATGCCGGCTTCAGGCAAAGATTTCTCTTGCCTAATCGTTCATAAGCGTTTTATATTCCGTGTATTCGACCGTGCCCTT
>JAZSFI010000300.1:0-12315 GCA_045532135.1 Clostridia bacterium
GGCCTTGGCGGGGGTGGTAACGCGCTTCTGATCGCCTGCGTCGCCGCCGGCAAAGCGTACGCCGGGGGTAACGGTGATAAAGTCGGGCGCAATCTTTTCATGAACGATCGGAGACTCGAGGGGCGAGCAGACGATGCCGTCCAGGCCCGCTTTTTTCGCGTTCGCGGCATAGTGCATAACAGTCTCAGGAACCGTTCCGGGGATGAGAAGCTCATTATTCATGGCCTCGTTGGTAAGAGAAGTGAGCATGGTGACGGCGATTAATTTGGTCTGTCTCTCGCCCGATGCGGGGGTCAGGCCTTCAAGCGCCGCTTCCATCATCTGGATGCCGCCGCCTGCGTGAAGGTTGGTCATGTCAACGTTCAGATCCTTTAAAACCTTCATGGCGGACTTTACGGTGTTGGGAATATCGTGAAGCTTTAAGTCTAAAAAGATTTTGTGACCGCGGCGCTTGATCTCGCGGACAATTTCGGGCCCGGCCGCATAGTAAAGCTCCATACCGATCTTGAGATACGGCTTTTCGCCCTCAAAGTGGTCAAGAAAGCTAAGGGTTTCTTTCATGCCGGGAAAGTCGCAGGCGATGATGACGTCTCTTTTCATTGATGCGCTCCTCCTATAATGTCCGTAAGATTTTTGATGTTAAGCGCGTCCATTACGCGCGGAAGGTCGGAGATGATTTTGGGGCACGCCCACGGGTCGATGAGATTTTTTGCGCCCACCTGTACGGCGGTTGCGCCGGCCAGCATCATTCCGATCACGTCTTCGGCAGATCCTACGCCGCCCATTCCGACGATCGGAATTTTGACAGCCTCATAAACCTGATATACCATGCGCACAGCCACCGGGAAAATGCAGCCGCCGGATACGCCGCCGGTTTTGTTTTTGATGATGGGTCGGCGATTACGAATATCGATTCGCATGCCCATCAGGGTGTTGATTAAGGAAAGTCCGTCCGCGCCCGCGTCTTCGCAGGCTTTGGCGATGGAAACGATGTCGGTGACGTTCGGAGAAAGCTTTACAATCACGGGCTTTTTCGTCACTTTCCTGACCGCGCTTGTGACCGCCGCCGCACCTTCGCAGGTGGTTCCGAAGCTCATGCCGCCGCCGTGCACATTGGGGCAGGAGATATTAACTTCGAGCCAGCCGACGTTTTCTTCCTTGTCCAGAAGCTCGCACACGCGGACATATTCGTCCACGGAAAAGCCCGAGACATTTGCCATAACGGGTTTATGGAAGTTTTCTCTGAGCCACGGAAGCTCCTCTGAAATCACTTTTTCAACGCCCGGATTCTGAAGCCCGACGGCGTTTAACATGCCGCCGTCGCATTCCGCGATTCGCGGAAGCGGATTTCCGGCGCGGGGAGAAAGCGTAGTGCCTTTAAAGGAGAACGTGCCCAAGCAGTTGATGTCGTACAGCTCGTAAAATTCTTTTCCGTAGCCGTAGGTTCCGCTGGCAGGAATGATGGGGTTGTCTATTTCGATTCCGCAAAGGTTGATTTTCGTTACGGCCATACAATAACCTCCCCGTCAAACACCGGCCCGTCCTTGCACACGCGCTTTAATCCGATTTTGGTTTCCATGCTGCATCCCATGCACGCGCCGAATCCGCAAGCCATGCGCGCTTCAAAGCTGTATTCGCCTTTGCATGAAATGTTCTTTCTCGCGGCGTTCAGCATCGGCATCGGTCCGCAGGCGTAGAGGAAAGTGCAGTCGGCGGGCAGATGATTGGTCACAAAGCCCTTGATGCCATACGTTCCGTCCTCAGTGGAAATCAGAACCTCGCAGCCGAGCGCTTTGAATTCCTCTGCGTAATAAACGTCCTTTTCGCTTCTGAACCCAAGCGCAACCACGGGTTTCACGCCTTTTTTGACGAGCTGCCGCGCCAGCCCGAAAAGGGGCGCAACGCCGCTTCCGCCGCCGACCAACACGGGCTTTGCGCCGGATTTTTCCGTATCAAAACCGTTTCCAAGATCGGTCAGGCAGTAAACGCAGTCGCCCGGTACCATATTTTTCATTTTTTCCGTACCTTTTCCCACAACCTTGTACACGAGGGTGAGGCTTTCTTCATCCGCGCAGCACACGGAAATCGGGCGGCGCAAATACAAACTTTCCAGATGGACGTTTACAAACGAACCCGGGCGCATGCAGTCCGCCGCATCGCCCGAAAGCACCATTTCATAGGTGTCCCTCGCGATTTCGCGGTTGGTTTTTACGGTAAAAAGGGTGTCTTTCATGTTTTTCTCCTGTTTGAGTAAGATGCTGCGGGACGTAAAACCCGTCCCAACAATATAAACGCGGCTTTATACACAGTAGGGGACGGGTTTCCCGTCCCGCGCTGCTGTTTGCTGTTAATAAGACGGTTTTGAGGAAGCGACAATCCCTCAGTCACCTTCGCTGCCCAGCTCCCTTTACACAAGGGAGCCTCTTTTTGGGGTACCGATCAGACTTTTGCCTTTACGCGTCAATCGTGGAGATGCTGATCGTGGTTTCTTCCAGAACGTCCAGAAGCACACGCACGGTGTCAAGCGATGTAAAGATGGTTACGCTGTTTTCAATGGCGAGCTTTCGGATTTCGCTGCCGTCGGCAAGGGAGTGACCGTGACCGACGTTGCGGGTATTGATCACATAGGCGAGATGTCCCTGACGCATTGCCTTGGGGATATCGTCGCTGCCGGAAGAAATCTTACCGAGGGTGCGGGTGCGGATGCCGTGCTCTCTTAAATAAGCGGCGGTTCCGGCGGTGGCTTCGATGTTGAAGCCCAGCTTATAGAAGCGATTGATAAGATCCAGCGCCTCGGGCTTGTCCTTATCGGCGATCGTTGCCAGCACGGTTCCGTAATTCTGAAGCGTCATGCCGCTGGCCTGAAGGGCCTTGAACAGCGCGCGGTTCAGCTTGTCGTCGTAACCGATGGCTTCGCCGGTGGACTTCATTTCGGGCGAGAGATAGGCGTCCATGCCGCGCAGCTTATTGAAGGAGAATACGGGCGCCTTGACATACCAGCGCTTTTTCTCCTCGGGATACAGATCGAAAATGCCCTGCTCCTTTAAGGTCACGCCCAGAATCGCGCGGGTTGCGATATCGGCAAGGGGGTAACCGGTGGCCTTCGACAGGAAGGGTACGGTGCGGGAGGAGCGGGGGTTGACCTCGATGATGTATACGCGGTCGTACTTATCAACGATGAACTGAATGTTGTAAAGACCCACGATGCCAAGTCCCGTTCCCAGTTTCTTGGCGTATTCCAGAATCTTGCCCTTTACCTGAGAGGAAACGCTGAAGGAGGGATAGACGCTGATGGAGTCGCCGGAGTGAATGCCGGTGCGCTCGACCAGCTCCATGATGCCGGCCACAAATACATCGCGTCCGTCGCAGATGGCGTCGACTTCAAGTTCCTTGCCCAGAATATAGTGGTCAACCAGAACCGGCTTGTCTTGGTCGATTTCAACGGCGGTTTTCAGGTAGTGTCTCAGCTGCTCTTCGTCGGCGACGATCTGCATGGCGCGTCCGCCGAGCACGAAGCTCGGACGCACAAGAACCGGATATCCGATTTCGGAAGCGGTCTTTACGCCGTCTTCAATGTTGGTGACGGCGCGGCCTTCGGGCTGGGGAATGTTCAGGGACTTCAGAATTTTTTCGAAAGAGTCTCTGTTTTCAGCGCGCTCGATGGCGTTTACGTCCGTTCCGATGATGTTTACGCCGCGGCGGAGAAGGGGTTCCGCCAGATTGATGGCCGTCTGACCGCCCAGAGACGCGATAACGTTTAGAACGTTCTCATGTTCAAGCGCGTTCATAACGTCTTCGGGCGTGAGGGGTTCAAAGTAGAGCTTGTCGGCGGTGGTATAATCGGTGGAAACAGTTTCGGGGTTGTTGTTGATGATGATCGCTTCACGGCCGGACTCGCGGATGGTTTTGACCGCGTGCACGGAGGAGTAGTCAAACTCTACGCCCTGACCGATGCGGATCGGACCTGCGCCGAGTACAACCACCTTTTCCTTATCGTCGGCGAAGGCTTCGTTTTCGCCTGTATAGGTGGAGTAGAAATACGGAATGTATGCGCCGGTGTGGCAGGTGTCCACCATCTTATAAACCGGCTTGATGGCGTTTTCTTTGCGCGCTTTCCAAACGGAGATTTCATCCGTATTCCAAAGACGCGCGATAAACTGGTCGCCAAAGCCGAGCTTTTTGGCCTCAAGAAGAACGTCGGCGTTCATGGGATTTTCGATCAGGGTCTTTTCATAATGAACGGCGGTTTCGATGGTTTCAAGGAACAGAGGCGTAATCATGGTGGTCGCATGCACCTTTTCAACGCTTTCGCCGCGGCGGAAAAGTTCAGCGACGGCAAAAAGCGTATCGTCTCTGAATTCGCCGAGATATTGTACGATTTCAGCGGTTTCCATGTCGTCGAATTTTTTCAGATGCAGATGGCAAACGCCGGTCTCCAGAGAACGAACGGCCTTCAGAAGGCACTCGGAAAGCGTGGAGCCGATGGCCATGACCTCGCCGGTCGCCTTCATCTGGGTGCCCAGGCGGTTTTCCGCGTCGGCAAACTTGTCGAACGGGAAGCGCGGATACTTGGCGACGACATAATCAAGGCGCGGAACGAAATCGGCGGTGGTATTGGCAATCGGGATTTCGTTCAAATTCATGCCGACGGCGATTTTCGCGGTCACGCGGGCAATGGGATAGCCGGAAGCTTTGGACGCCAGCGCGGAAGAACGGGATACGCGCGGATTGACCTCGATGACGTAGTATTCGCTGGTGTGGGGATTGAGCGCATACTGAACGTTGCAGCCGCCTTCAATCTTGAGCGCGCGAATGATTTTAAGCGCGCTCTCCATGAGCATGGTTTCGTCTTCTTTATTCAGACTCATGATGGGCGCAACGACCACGCTGTCGCCGGTATGAACGCCGACGGGATCGATGTTTTCCATGCCGCAGATCGGAATGGCGTGGTCCGCGCCGTCGCGCATGACTTCAAACTCGATTTCCTTATAGCCCTTGACGCTCTTTTCAACCAGCACCTGGCTGACCGGGCTCATGCGGATAGCGTTTTCGGCTTTTTCTTCCATCTCTTCTTCGGTGTAGACAAAGCCGCCGCCGGTTCCGCCCAGCGTGAATGCGGGACGCAGAACAACGGGATATCCGATTTCAAGCGCAGCTTCCTTGATTTCTTCTACACTGTAAGCAATTTTGGAAGGGATAACGGGTTCGCCGATTTCCTGGCAGAGCTCTTTGAACATCTCTCTGTCTTCGGCGCGCTCAATGGATTCGCTCTTGGTGCCGAGAAGCTGGGTTCTGCACTCTCTGAGAACGCCCTTCTTTTCCAGCTGCATGGCAAGGTTCAATCCCGTCTGTCCGCCGATGCCGGGAATGATCGCGTCGGGACGCTCATAGCGGAGAATCCGCGCAACGTATTCAAGGGTCAGAGGCTCCATATAGACCTTGTCGGCAATGGTGGTGTCGGTCATGATGGTTGCGGGGTTGGAGTTCACAAGAACAACCTCATACCCCTCTTCCTTGAGCGCAAGGCAGGCCTGCGTGCCTGCATAGTCGAATTCCGCAGCCTGTCCGATGACAATGGGGCCGGAGCCGATGATCATAATTTTATTGATATCTTTGCGCTTGGGCATTTTTCATTCCTCCGCTTTCTGAATTACAAATACGTCTTTTTCGCCAAGTACGGTTCGGACAATTTTACCTTTCGCTTCCCACCCTTCAAAGGGCGTGAATTTTCCAAGGGAAATTTGCTTTTCGCCTTCGACTGTCCATGTGATTTCCGGATCGAACACGGTAAAATCCGCTTTTTTGCCGACCGCGATTTCATTTCGTTCAAAGCCAAACCGCTCGCGGGGCTTAAAGGCCATAAGTTCGACCAGTTTTTCAAGAGGCAAAATGCCCTTTAAAACAAAGTGGGTATACATCATGGAAAACGCGCATTCAAGGCCGGTGACGCCCATGGCGCTTTCGGGGAACGTGCCTGTCTTTTCGTGAGCGGCATGCGGCGCATGATCGGTTGCAATCATGTCGATCGTTCCATCAAGAATGCCGTTTACGAGGGCCTTCCTGTCTTCCTCCGCGCGAATCGGCGGGTTCATCTTGTATCTGCCCTCGTTTTTGAGCATGGAATCGTTCATAATCAGGTAATGCGGTCCGGTTTCGCATGTGATGTCAACGCCCGCTTTTTTTCCTTTTCGGATCAGCTCCACCGTTTCTTTTGCGGAAATGTGGCACACATGATGTTTGGAGCCGATTTCTTTCACAAACGCAATATCGCGCTCGACCATCTTCCATTCGCTGTCGCTTGAGATCGGCGCAATACCGTTTTTCCGTGCGAATTCGCCGTCGTGCGCATGCCCGCCTTTGACAAGAGACAAAACCTCCGAATGCGCGGCGATGACTTTATTCAGTTCCTTCGCCGCCTTCATGGCTTCTTTGATGAGGTTTTCATCGTCCACGCCCGACCCGTCGTCCGAAAAGCCGATGACCTTGTCCGCGATCTCCTTCATATCGGAAAGGGTTTTTCCCTTTCTTTCCATCGAAATCGTGCCGTAGGGAACGACGTCGATCACGGCGTTTTTTTCGATCAGATCCAGCTGCTTTTGTACGTTTTCGATCGTATCCGGCGCAGGATTCAGATTCGGCATCGTGCCCACCAGCGTATATCCGCCAGCCGCCGCAGCCTTTGAACCCGTCTCAATCGTTTCCTTATAAGAAAAACCCGGCTCACGGAAATGCACATGCACATCCGCAAAACCGGGAAACACGTATTTTCCTTGAAGAGAAACAACCGCATCACTGTCAGAAGGGAATACTTCGCCGATTGCTTCAACAATGCCGTTTTGAACCAAAATATCCGCCGTTTTAAGAGAGCTGTTTAAAAAGACCTGGCCGCCGGTGTATACGGTACGCAAATCCATTCCTCCCTCAAAAAAAGCCCTGCCGAAACATATGCGGCAAGGCGATTTCCATATTTTTTCCTCACAAAAAACCGGCATGGGATTTCTTCCCGCCAGTTCGCGAATCTTCTTATGAAAACCTTGCCGGCGTCTCTGCACCGCGCTTAAAAGTCGTTGGAAAGATTATAAAGGTTCATGTGCAAATTCTCAAGCACAGATATGTAAAAAAAGGGGGGATTTTGCGCCTGAATCCCATCCGCAGCGCGAGAATTCCGCCCGCGGCGTTTGAATCCCGTCCGCAGCAGACGCAAGATTCCCCAACCCTCCCCCCGGGGGAGGGTTGGGGAAAATGCGAGGATATTTCATTCGGACAGGCGGCGCGTATCCATTCCGTGTCCGATCGAATGCGCCGATCGGTCGGTGTGTCCACTGCCCTGTTTATAAAAGGCGCGGGCGTACAGTGCGCGCCCCTGCGGATGGCTTCGGTGTCACCCGTAGGAGCGATCAATGATCGCCCGCGCTTTCCCGCGTTTGGTCTTTATGTTGTTTTCAGAGACAAAAGTTTCCCCTATTCACCAAGCACCGCAATCGGGATGGTGATGTGCGTCGGGCGGTCTGTGGCGGAGAGGTCGAGAAGAAGATAATTGATGGGGTTCGGCTTCCGGTCGCAGGTAAGGGTAAATTCGGCCGTGCAGTCTTCCCCATTGGTTTCGTAGGCAATCCAATGGCGGTTGTTTGTGGCGACTGCGCTTCTGCCGTGCGCCTGCCAGCCCTCCGGGAGAATCCAGCGGATGCGCCAGATGCGGCACTCGGGAACGGTGTGCGGCATGAGGAAAATGTAGCCGGTCAGGGGTTTTTCCATGGAAATCACGGGCGCAGTATGGAAATTCACAAACGCTTCGCCGATGGCGCTTTTTTCCGAAAGGGAATATCTGGTTCTGCGTTTTAAGGTGTCGATGAATTTTGTGCCCATCATGCTTTCGGGCGTGACGGAGGAAAAATCATCCTCGTCCCCAAATTCGACATTGAAGCCCTTATAAAGGTCCTGAATGGACGTTCTGAGGGTGGAGGCATGCAGGTTCATGATGCAGTCGGTCAATTCCGTGCAGCTTTGCGGGAAGCGTCCGTGACCGAAAAGAAGCGAGCCTGTGACGATTTTGTCGCCGATGTACTCTTTCCAGTCTTCGTCAATCCATTCTGCGCCGTGCATCATGCCCAGAATCGCTCCGACGGTTGCTGCGGTGCAGTCGGTGTCGTCGCCGCAGTTGACGGCGTGAAGAATGCTCTTTTTGAAATCGCCTTCGCCGTAGAGAAGGCCCAAAATGACATAGCCGATATTGGCGGGCGCCTGGAACCAGCCGATGTCCCTGGACTGCTCAACCAGCATGTTTCGCACAGTTTTCCAGTCCGTGCCCTTTTTATGTTCTTCCATTACGAGGCGCACGGCCTTTGAAATGCGTGAATCCTCGGGGATTTTGGAAAGGCCGATTCTGATAAGCGTGTCAAGATCGGTAAACACGAACGCGGCGGATTCCAGCGCTGCGACAAAAATGGCCGCATAGGTTCCTTCGCCAAAGCCGTGATCGACGCTTGCATCTTCAAATGCAAAGCGGATGGCCTTTTCAACATGACCGGGATAGAGGCTCGCCCAGATTTCGGTGCGGATCCACGCGCCGTTGGAGTGCTGCCACTGGCTGTTGAAAAGTTCGCCCGAGATCGGCGGAAGGAAACCGGAGCGCATATTGGCTTTGCAAACGCCGTATTCATTCCAATGCGGCTTGACAAACGAAAGCCAATATTCGCCAAGCGTTTTTGAATTCACATGCTCGGGGCCAACCTCGTCCACGCATCTGAGCCATGCCAGCTGAAGATCAAGGTCGTCGTTGGGCAGCGGCGCGCCCTTTTCATTGGTAAAGCCCTTGATGTCAAGGATATCCTGCATACCCTCATAGGGTGTGCCGATGGTGCCGCCGATGTTTTTACCGACCCATCCGCCGAGGATTTTGTCCCTGAGCCGTGCTTTTGAAAATATCATAGGTTATATCTCCTTGTAAATAAGCACAATCACATATTTCTGAGAATTTCGATCAGGTATTTTTCAAGATCGCGTGTATATTCGGCCTGTTCATCGCTTCGCGCCTCGTTTTGAATGGGGCTGTCGGCGCGGTTGACCTCGAGGAAGCCATGCACCGCGTTTTCGTATTCTTTGATGGTTGCTAAAATTCCGATTGCACGAAGCTTTTCAAAGTATTTGAACGCGTGCGGACGAAGAACGTCCTTTCCGCAGGCAATGATGTCGCAGGGCGCAATGCCCGAAAGCTCATCTTTTTTCGCGCAAATCGGAGAAATATACTTGTCCTCAAGATCGAGAGAACCAAAATACAATTCCTTGATCTCGTCAAACGGAATATCCGCGATGCCCATTTCCTGAAGATACCTGTCCGTTTCGCCTGACCAGTCAAGATACGGGTAGACGAGAATCTGCCGGGCAATTGATATGCCTCTGTCCTTGGAAAGCACGCTTGCACAGCCCGCAAGATGTCCGCCGGCGCTCATTCCCATGAGGACGCATTTTTCTGGATCGATGCCGTAGAGGGCGTGATTTTCCTTGAAATGTGATACAACGGAAAGAATTTCGCAGATCGGATTCGGATACGGCTTTTCGTCAAGCTTTGTGTAATTGACGTTTACAGCCAAAACAGAAGCCCCGTCTGCCAGCGTCTTTGCCAGCGAGTCGATCAAAACCGCGTCGCCGCCGATCCACGAGCCGCCGTGCATGATAAAGACGACGGGCATGTGATCTTTTTTCTTCTCGGGTAAATGAAGAATGCATTCTACACCGGAAATGGTTTTGCGCGTTCCCAAGGGAATCATTTTCGCACATTCCCTGCGATAGCCGCGGATGGGTTCAAGCAGCTTTAAAGAGTTTTCGCTCAGCATGATTTTCGCCGCCTTTTGTGTGGAATTAAGGTGCAGAAAAGAAAGCAGACGCCAATCGTTCCAAACCTTCCCCTTGAGGGGAAGAGCTTTGCCTGTGGGAGAATCTGCTTTTCCCTGCCTTTTGATTGTAACTGACTTTCCCGCAGAAAACAACAATCGAGGGCGCGCCGCCGAAGCGTTGCGCCCTCCGTATTCAAGGGATCATGAAAATCGGAAAATTACAGACCCATATCCGCTGCAGTCTGGAGGGAAGCAGCTTCTCTGGCGAGCTGGTCTTCGAGAAGGAGGGCAGAGCCGATGGTCTGCTCGTATTCACACATTTCAGCGATGATGGCTTCCGCTTCTTCTTCGGTGTCAGCAAAGACTACACGGGCATGATTGTCCATGAAGTACGCATCGCACTTGGCGAGGAGGCTGTTCATCTCGTCGGTCGAGGCGGGCTTGTACTGGGTCTTGGCCTGCCAGTCGGCGTCAGTTACGGCCAGGCCTTCTTCGATCCACTCAAGGTAGAGTTCGCCGGGATAACGGGCGTCGGACTCATAGAAGTCGAGGTAAGCCTGTACGCTCTCGTTGTCCTCGTACTTGACCATGATGTAGTCGGCAGAGGTGGTAAAGTCAGAGGGGTAACCGTCGGCACAGACCTTGCTGGCCATGGAGAGCTTGTTGTTCGGGAAGTACTTGTAGTTGCCGTTTGCAACATCCCAGTACTTGTTCATGGTGCCGGCTTCGTAGTGCTCGAGGGCTTCGCCGATGAAAACGGGCGTGCCGTTCTCGTTGTAATCCCAATGGATGCCCTGAAGGCCGCAGGCGCTTACGCGGGTGAATTCGTCGCTGCGCAGATAGTCAAGAACCGCAACCGCGCGCTCGGGATATTTGCAGTTGGAGCTGATGAAATCGGAAGCAAACACGCCGAAGCCCGAGGGATTGGACTGCGTGAGAAGAGTGAAGAAGTAAGGAATGCCCTTGAGCACGTAGAAGTTCAGATCCTCGCCGAATACGGCCTTCACGGACTCATCCATCATGCCGGCGTCAAACCAGCTGGCGTTGGTAACGACAACCTGGCCCATCTTGACCTTGGCGTCATACTGGCTCTGGGTGAGGGTAAAGATTTCGGGATCGAGGATGCCCATTCTCCATGCCTTGTTGTAGAAACGAAGGGCGTCATAGTAGTGGCTCTCGGGATCGCCGTAGATGTCAACGTTGTTGACAAGGCCGGTGGTCTGATTGATCCACGTGTTGATCTGAGCGGGAATGGCTACGCAGTAAGGAAGCAGGGCGGCCCATGCCGTGCCCCAGTCAACCCAACCGGAGAGGGCGTAGATGTTGTCGTCGCCGGTCATTTCGCGGGCATAAGCCTGCATCTCGGCGAAAGCTTCAAGAAGGAGATCCTCGCTGAAGCCGTCTTCATCGATGATTTCGGGCGCGCCGACAGCGGTGTAGAGATCCCAGCGGGGGAAGTAGTTGAAGCTGATCTGGGAAGCGGCAATCTTGGTGTCGCCCAGCCAGGAAACGTTGGAGGGTACGAAGTAGACGGCTTCGCCGTTTCCGTAAACGGATCTGGCCATGGGGATGCCGTAGTCGCCGTGTACCTGCGTGATGTTCTTGCCGTACTCGTCAAGGTAATCGGAAAGATCAAGAACCTTCTGGGAATTGATCAGATCGTTGATGACGGTGGCATTTTCGAGGGAGAAGATGTCCGGAAGGTCGCCGCCGGAGCTGAGTACAGAGAACTTCTCCGCATCATAGCCGACAAACTCAAGCTGAACGCCGGTGGCCTGCTTGATGAGCTCGATCTGGAGATTGTTTTCATAGCTGGCGGGCAGATCCTGAGAGCCGCAGCCGATGGTGAGCGTGATGGGATCCTTGTCAAGACCGTAGTTGTCCCAGGTGGAAACGTAGCCCTGCAGGACTTCGTCGCCCGCAAAAGCGGTAACGCTTGCCATCAGGCAAAGTACCAGAACAAGGGAAAGAACCTTTTTCATAGTGAGTCCTCCTTTGATTTTATGATGAAAGACGCATATCGGCGCCTAACCCATCGAATTCGTTTATCCCTTTACCGCGCCCATCATGATGCCTTTGGCGAAATATTTCTGAAGGAACGGATATACCATCATGATCGGCAGCATGCTCATGACCGTCGTTGCATTTCGCACGGTATCGGCGGTCGTTGCATTCGCGGCGTTTTTTGCGATTTCCGTAATGTCCGCGCCGGACATCGCCGCCTGCTGCATGGACTTGGCGACGGATTCCGCATTGTGGATGTAGTTGTAAAGCGTCATCTGGACGGTCTGCAGCGCCTTATCCTGAACCAGCAGATAGTTGTCCTGATAGGCATTCCACTGACCAACCGCCTGATAAAGCGCAACCGTTGCCAGAATCGGCTTTGAAAGCGGAAGGACGATTTTGAAAAACACGGTGATAAAGCCCGCGCCGTCGATTCTTGCAGCTTCAACCAGCGCCGAAGGAAGGCTTTCGATGAAGT
>JAZSFI010000567.1:0-4886 GCA_045532135.1 Clostridia bacterium
CGCTTGGCCTCCGACTTCATGGTCTTTTCGGAAAATAACCCGGGAAGAAGCAAAACGGATGCGAATATTCCCGAAAGATTCGTTCTTTTTGCACTTCCTTGGGATTCTGCAGCCGTAACCCATTCAAGCCGCTTTTTCTTCGATATATAAACGCGGTAAAGCGCGGTAAACGCTGCGCGAATTTCGGTATAGGCAATGGATGGCAGATAAAGAAAATTCATAAGACATTGCTTGATTGCTCCAAAGCCATTGAGAAATACCGGAAAAAAATTAAGAAGAAGCGCAAAGAAAAAAAGGTTCAGGTCATTTTTCCAAAAGGCAAACGCAATCGAAAAAAGAACAGACGCATTTTTAAGACTTCGGATTATGTTTGATAAAAGCTTGAATCGTCCAATCGTGGAAAGCCTTATCCTCCCAAACAAATATAAAATCAGCTGCCAATCGCCTCTCGTCCACCGATCAAGCCTTTTTAAATAACTTTCGCTTGTCTCAGGAAACGATTCAAACATTACGCGATTGCCTGCATAGCCCGCTTTTACCAAAATACCCTCGATTATGTCGTGACTGAGAACAGTGTTCTCCTGAAAAGCTCCCGATGTCAGATCGTAAAATTTCCGTATGTTCAGTATACCTTTTCCGGAAAATAAGCCTTCACCGGTCACATCCTGGTAGAAGTCGCAAGCGCAGACGTTATAATGATCCGTTCCGCCGATTCCGCAAAGAAATTCTGAAAACAGATTTCTTTTGTCAGATGGAATCGTTTCCATGCGCGGCTGAATTACGCCGTATTCACTGTTCAGAGGATGCGCGATCATTCCGATCAGCTTTCTGATCTCGCCAGGTAAAATGCGCGTGTCGCTGTCCATTGTTAGAAGATAGCTATATTTACTTCTAAAATTATCCGGAACTTCGCTTTCATCTGAAAAACGGTTTTCTCCTGTCACAATCAACCTGTTCAGATCTTCAATTGCGCCGCGCTTTCGCTCACGGCCCATCCAGAGCTGATCGCGTTCATTGAAAATCCGTTTTCGCTGAAAATAATAATACTTCTCTCGGCCGGCTTCCTGATTCAAAACGGAGATTGCGTCTTTTACAGCTTTTTGAATATCACGATCCGATTGCGTTTCTTCGCTGTCGCTGTCTTTGAAATCGCCCAGAATCATAAAATCAATGTTTGGATCCTTTTCGTGAACGCCGTGTTCCCAAAGCCGATTGACAATTTTAAGCGCGTTCTCTTTTCCTGTGAGAAGCGCGGGGATTACGACCAATGTCTTTGACGAATCCGGAACAACATCCATTTTTAAACAGAGCAGCGGATGCGCAGTAACGCATTTGGACGCAATAAAGCGGCAAATATCCAAAGAAAGCACGAACAACGCGGGCAGGAGGATTAAAGACGCAAAAGTTTGGAAAATAAACAGAGAAAGAACAAAGAAAACAGCTGTTAAAAGCAAGCTGAATGCAACCAGCCTGTGTCCGTTCCGATCCGGATGCATGTCCTTTATGGATAAGCCGGGCCTCAAATGCTTTACCACTTCTTCTCGGCCTTCGTCTGTGTACAGCGCCTGCGTGATATCGGAAAAAATCTGTTTTTCGGTAAGCTGTAAAGCGGCTGCAGCAACGCTGCTTTCCGAAAAATGTGACAATTTGCTTATGAAACGCACGGAATGGCGAACGGCAGCCTTTGATTCGTCGTCCATTTTCCCGTAAATGTTTCCGGGATCAGAGAGTAAGGTTTTTTCTGTTTGGCTGATGGATTCGTACGCTTCCAGCCAATCGATACCGATAACCAAATGGACAAGGTTTACGGCATTTGTCAAACGCAAAAGTAGACCGGAAATTGCTTCTGAAGCAATTTCCACAATGTCTTCTTCGCTTTTGCCTATAGATTCCATTTGTTTTAAAAGCGCATTTCGCTTATCTGTGTCATCCTGCTCATGAGATAGCTTGAGCGCATGCTCAAGAAAGAAAATCCGATCACCCGGCACCTTTTTTTTGTTTTCGTCCTTGATCCAGTTTTCTGCAAAAAGGCGCATTTTCTGAATAGAAAGCGCAGCGGACAGTGAATCAGAAAATGATTCCGCAGCCTTTAGAATCAATACATTCTTGATATGGAAAAAGTCTTCGCTTCCGATTTGAGATTTTTTGTCGAGTTCTTCAATTTCTTTGAAAAGGAATTCTTTTGTTATACCTTGACGAATATCGCTTGCAAGAGCATTCGCCCATTCAAAGACGTCTTTATTTATTGATGCGCTGCGCAGTTCCCTTGCTGCGTTTTTCAGATGCATAGCGAAAATCGGCGCATTTGATTTTGCAAACAATAGCGCCTCCGAGGCATATTCCATATGATCTGCATACTCATTTGCATGCGATACATCCTTTTCGATCTTTCTTATCAGCGTCCTTCTTCTGATTTCTTCTTTTATACAATGAACGTTTTTCATGGATTCCTCCGAGAGATTGTTTTGCGTTCATTATGCGCAGAAACCGAAAAAAGCATGCAAAAAGCAGTCTCAAATCAATGAGACTGCTTTGAATGAATCGATTCTCAGCGATTGTTATTGTTTATGCCGAGCTCGTTTTTCTTTCTTGAGATGGAAGTGGTAATGCTTGCCGCCTGCTTTTCGAAAGCATCGAGAAGCCTGTAAGCATCCTGAGCGGCGCGAAGTCTGCGCTCATGCGCTTCGTTGGTTGCCTTGGCAAGCATATCTCTCGCTTCAGCGGTCGCGTTTTTCATGTTGGTGCTTTCGCTTACCATGCGCTTTGCGCGTTCGGAAGCTTCTCTGAGAATTGCATCGGCGCGTGCCTGCGCGTCGTTAATCGTGTTGTTATGACGGCGCTGGGCAGCTTCAAGAATCTTCTCTTCCTGCGCGTGGGCGTCGTCCAGAATCTGCTGCGCTTCTTCCTTGGCCTTTTCAACACGCGCTGTCGCATGCTTTTCAGCGGTTGCAAGAATGCGGTCGTTTTCATCCTTCGTGCGCCAGCAGTGACGCATGGCTCTGGGAAGGGAGGAAACCAAATCGTCAATGATGTTTAAGCATCTTTCGACGTCAACAATGCGCTTGCTCTTGATCGGAACGTTCATGCCGTGGTCGGTAAGCTCGATTTTAAGATAGCCAACGAGATTGATTACATTTTCGAATTCATTGTAATCGATGCCTTCGTCAGAATCATCATCCGATTCATTGCCGGCATATTCTTCGTCAGCGTCATCCTCGTAATCGTCGTACTCTTCCTCAGCGGCTTCTTCGTCATACGCTTCTTCTGCGTACTCCTCGTCCATGATCTCATCTTCTTCGTATTCGTTATTTTCTACGATTTCCTCTTCGAAGATGTTCGCGCGATTCTCTTCCATCATTTACACTCCTTTAGATGTGCGCCGTTGGGCGCGTAAAATGTCTTCGGTGATTTCCTCTGGAACAAGCTTTGATATATCGCCCCCGTGCCGCACAAGGTCGTTTACGATTGTGGAAGAAATCCACATGTGCTCGGGCAAACACGGTAAAAACACGGTTTCAATTCCAAACACGCGCTTGTTGGCAAGCGCAATGGGAAGTTCATATTCAAAATCCTGGCTGTTTCTGAGCCCTCGGATCAATACGCCGCAATTAAGACTTAATGCAAAATTGCTTGTAAGTCCGCCGTCCGCTACGATTTCAACGTTTTCCATTTTTGCAGTGATCTTTTTGAGCATCAGTATACGTTCATCAACCGTCAAAGAATAACTCTTTTCAGCGTTGTACATAATTGCAACGTAGACTTTGTCATAAAGTTCAGCAGCTCTTTTTATAATGTCAAGATGCCCTTTTGTCGGCGGGTGGAAGCTTCCTGCGAAAAGCGCATTCATTTTTCTGCCCTCCACCTTGCAAAATCAATCACAGTATCCCGATAATCTCTTGTGTCGAAAATTTCGATTTCTTCTGGAAGCGAAACAGAGGAAGATTTGCTTCTTTCCATAACGATCAGCGCGTCTTTATCAAGCATATCATGATCGATCAGCATCCGAACCGCTTCGTGATAAGACTCCTCCATTGCGTAAGGCGGATCCAAAAATACAATGGTGAATCTTCTGCCTTTAAAGGTCAAAATCGCCTTTTTGAAATCTTGATTAACGATGGATATTCTGCGTTTTTTCTCTTCTTTGAGAACAACCTCCGCATTTCGTTCGATTATTTTAACGGCTTGCGGAGATTTATCCGAAACGCAGGCGTAAGCTGCGCCTCTGCTCAATGCTTCAAGTGCAAGCGCGCCTGTTCCGCCAAAAAGATCAAGAACAATACTTTCCGGAATATCGAAGGAAAGAATATTGAAAAGCGATTCCCTCGTACGGTCAGAAGTTGGTCTCGTGTCATTCCCGGAAGGCGAGAAAAGCCGCCTGCCTCGCGCTTCTCCTCCAATTATACGCAATTTTTCATCACTCCGTAATAATTATATCATAGAAGTGCAATAAATGCAAGCGGCGGCGAAGGCTCAAACCTCGGGACGAACCACTCTGGTTTTTGTTTTTTTGTTAACCTTTAGCTTTTTGCGCTTTTTACGGGAGCCTTCCTCGATTTCCTTGAGTTTCTTTACGCGGAATCTCGGTCCCTGAAGATAACCGATCATCATAGCAAAGGACGGAACCATAGAAAGCGGGATAAAGAGAAGGCGAAGAATTGTGATGTAATGCGCGTTGAATGCGCTGGAAAGCTGCTGAGTGTTTTTGACGGCAGAAGCGACTTTCATGAAATCGATTCCGTTATAATCGATTGTTGAGAAGATATTTTTGGAAAACTCCATCGCCCCTTCAACATTCCAACCGACAAGCTCGGTGAAAATGCGGGTAAGCCACGCGCAGGGCATGAAGACAATGCGCGTTATGGTTCCAAGGAAGTTTTCAGAAATCG
>JAZSFI010000384.1:0-5546 GCA_045532135.1 Clostridia bacterium
GAGAAGTTCTTCTTCCTCTTTATTGATATCGTGTTTTTTCGGCATGAGGCGCGCATACTTTTCCAATCTGAACCACATTTCCATTCGCTTGGCCGCACACGGTTCCACATAAAACCCATACAGCTTTATAAGATCCTGCGCATTCTCCGTCTTCGCAAGCGGCATAGCCATGTATTCTCCGTTCCATTTTGCCCCTGCGCGAAACAGCCTTCTGTGAAGAGCCGGGTTCCACGGATACACAAATGCAATTTCATTTTCATCCTCCGGCGCATATACGCGATATCGGTTTACAGGCGCAAAATCACGCGCGAAAGTTTTATCATAAAGCTTCTGATTTGCAAATCTCAGCCCTATATTCTGGTCAATGAGCGCCGCGCCCGCTTCAGCGGCTCTGTCCATAAGCGGCGCATCATGGTCCGAAACCGTCAAAACATAAATATCGTTTTCCTTTATAAAGCCCATGCCCCACAGCGGCTTTTCGGGCGAAATGCCATACAACTTCTTCACTTCAATGCGTCCGATGTCCGGGCTTTTGATAGAAGATATGGTTCTGATTTCGCACATGCCCGCTTCCGTTCCTCCGTCCGGATACAAAAGCATCGCAGGCGCGCTTTTCCGTTCGATCAAGCCCTTTTCGCACAGATAATCATAGATAAAAAACGGTTCAAACAACTCCTCCGCATTTACCCTTTTCCACTCTTCGCTTTCACAAAGAATAGATTTCATATATTTCCCCGCAAGATATACTGCCGTCTTTCCCGTATGCGCCTGCATCTCGGCGCAAGCCAAAAGCGCTTCGCGATAGCGCATAAAAAGTTCCGCGCTTAACTGTTTGGTTGAGAAACGCCTTTTTCTTCGAAATAAGTCAACCAATTTCATTGCCTTTATTCACTTATCTTTTTACCAATATTTTCCATGTCAGTAAATATACCATTTTCTTCCATTTTTCGCAAGTATAAGGCACATAAAAACAGGCGAAGACGCATATCAGCAACTTCGCCTGTTATATATGTTATTTATTTCGCAGGTCTCAGCTTCCTGCAATATTGAATGCACAATTTGTCCGTGCATTCGGAGCATTTGAGCGCCATATTGCTGTTTTCCCAAAAGCGCTCGGGATAGAAAAATACGCAGATTTCCCACACCGCAAAAACGCCGAAGGCCAGCAGAATAAGCGAATAGGAATAAAATCCCTTTATAAACAGCATAGGCGTAAACATCATCAGGTGGTCCCAGTTGAAAATCCGGCATGTGGTGCAGCATTTGTTTTTCATAATCAGCCTGAACGGACACCAAATGAGTACGCAAATCAGATCGCACACGTAGAAAAGCACGCTGATTAAAAATAAATGCACATCCTTCAGAACTGCGAAGTGTTTAAGGCTTCCGAGCGCCGCAATCAGCGCCCCCCAGAGGAGAAACACCTTATACGCCGCGCGCGTAGTCGAAACGATGTATTTTTTGAGCGCCGGCATGTTGATTTTTTGTCTTCCGGGGCGAAAACGCACTTTGAACAGCTTTTGAGAACCCAGCGCAATGTTCTTTGCGGGCAGAAGCTGAAAAATCATGTCCATGACCCACACAAGCCACAAAGCATGCAAAACGGATAATCGCTCGAAAAATGCATTTCCCTTTAAAACATCAAATTTGATCCATTCAAACACATAGCCTAAAACACACGCAATCAAAATCGCAATGCGCGCAATTAGCCTTACAATATATCGTTTTCGGATATCCGAAATCGGCATTTTCATCGTTTGTCCTCCCCATACCATGGCTTCTGCGTACCGAAAATCATTTCCCGTAAAAAGAGCCTTTTCATTCTGTTTATTTTAACCGATTCGGCGCGTGATTACAAATGAAAAACACGTAATAAAATCGTGTTCCGCTCGGGTTCTGTATAAAATACATAGATGGGTACAAAAAAATACACGCAATTCCCTTTCAAATGCGGTTGTCAAATCAATACAATTGGAGGTACAATAGGAAAAACACCGCCAATCCGGATCCTTCTCAAGCTTCAGGGCGCAGAAAACATGAATAACTTCTGGGTTGGCGTCGGCGACCTCTATGTAACCGTATACGGCGGCCGTACCCGCCTTGTGGGTATTCTCCTTGGCCGCGGCTTGAACATCGACGAAGCCAAAGCGGAATTGAACGGCGTCACCCTTGAATCTCTCGTCGTGGCAGTCCGCGTCGCCCGCGCCATGCGCATCCGCGCCGAAAAAGTCGAACTCGATCTTAAAGATTTCCCGCTGCTTATGCATGTATATGAAATCCTGACCCGCAAAGCCGAAGTATGCATTCCCTGGGAGGCATTCACCTACATACAGGAATAAGCGCAAGCATTCATAACCTCATAAAAACAACGGGTAAGCCACAGAACTCTGCGTGCCTTACCCGTTGCTTTATTGGTCCGAACCATACTTTTTTATCACCATGCGGTACCTCGCCCAAAGAAGCGCCGCCGCAAGCATCCAGCCAAGCCCGTCGGCTATACAGGCGGATGTATAACCGAGCCAATTGGTCAGACAAAAAACACTCAGAATCCGCATGCCCAGTTCCGCAAAACCCGAGAGCATCGGCGTGACAGACGAACCCATACCCTGGATGGCAGGCCTATAGATGTACAAAAGATGCAGACACGGCAGAAACACAAGGGAGCACCTGAGCGCATATACGCCCAGTTCAAACATCTCTGTTTCATTGGTTCCGGTAATCAAATATATAAGCCCGGGCGCAACCGACCATGAAACCACTATTGCAAAAGCCGCCATCAAAATAGAAAGCCTTACTGCCTTTTTAACGCCCGTTCGTATGCGTCCAATCTGCCCGGCGCCGAAATTCTGACCGCTGAACGTAGCGACTGCGCCCTCCAGACATCCGCCGGACATGCTGATAATGGCAAAATATCGGCTCGCCGCAGCCATACCGCCGACAAAATCCGTGCCGAATCCGTTGACGATCCGCTGAACGCACAACCCTCCAATGGCAATCACGCCGTCTCTGAACATCGGCGGAACGCCCATGTATATAAGCGCCTTGAGCCCCGAGCCCATATTGGCGTCGCTTCTATCCGGAAATTCCGCTTTCTTCCTGATAAATACGATACAGGAGTACAAAAGCGCAGCAGCCTGCCCGATAACCGTCGAAAGCGCAGGCCCGACAACACCCATGGGAATCACTTTAATCAGCGCAAAGTCAAGCGAAATATTGATGACAGACGACACAAAAAGCGCAACCAAGGGCGTTTTGCTGTCCCCCATTGCCCGGAGCGCAGATGAAATCCAGTTGAAAAGCGCAAAAAACACAAGGCCTAAATAGATTACATAAAGATAATCGGACGCATACGACTTAAGCTCGCCCGGAAGCTTCAGGATATCCAATATCCGGTCGCAATACACTATCAGGAAAGTACAGAAGGAAACAGCAAATAAGCCGCTCACAATTGCAGAAAGCAAATTTGCCTTCTTAAATCCTTTCACGTCACCTGCGCCGAACAAACGCGACAACACAATTCCGAACCCATGCGTGAGTCCAAGCATCATGTTCTGCGGAAGCCATGCGATGAATCCCGCCGCGCTGACCGCCGCAAAGGCATTCATGCCTAAAAATCGCCCAACAATCAGGCCGTCAAAAAGCGTGTACAACTGCTGAAGAACGGAAGAAAGCAAAATCGGGAAAGCAAAGTGAATCATGAGCCGAAGCGGTCGCCCATATGTCATATCCATTGTACCCTTCACGCCCGATTTCTCCTTTCCTCTCAGCTTCGTAAAATCTTCCCCATCGCCTTCCCTTTCGAAAGCTCATCCACCAGTTATCCGGATACCGGATTTCGAGCATCAGGGGATCTTCAATTTCGTTCAGTTTCACGCCGCAAACAGACCCCGTGATCTTTTTCCGATTCTCATTGTAAAGATTTTGGGGTCGTCCATTTTGCTCTCCTTCTTTTTTACAGAAACATACACGTTCCTAAAAAGCACAGCGCGATTCCGACAAGCGTCACGCGGGTAATTTTCTCTTTGAAGAAAATTCGTCCCGCAAGAGCAGAAAAGATGATGGCGCCTCCCGTGATAATCGGATACAAAACCGTCGCGGGCAGATTCTTTGCGCCGATTAATTGGAAAAGATACGAAACGCCGCCAATCAGCGCGCTTAAAGCAATCAGCCAAACGGCTTTATTGCATTTCGGCGCATTTTTGCCTTCGCGCTTTTTCATAACGAGCACGGCAATCGAGCATAAAACAAACTTGGCAAGGCCGGACAACATCACAAACGACGCAGCGGAAGCGGTCGGGAATGTTTCTGCAATCTGATGAAGCTTCGAAACCGTGCTCACAAGTCCATTCAAGGCAAATACTGCGCCGCCCATCAAAAGATATTTCCGGCTTGGGCGCGCTTTGGGCGTATTGGCGCAGAAAATGCCTGAAAAAATAACGATCAGTCCCAACGTGCGCAATACGGAAAACGGCTCGTCCAATGCGATTAAGCCAATCACATACGGAATCATCATGCCGCCCGTCATCAGAAAAAGCGTGTAGGAAGCTATATTTCCGTCTCTCAGCATCCGAAAGCCGATCAGATTATACGAAAATCCGAACACAGCCATCGCGGTTGCAAGACATGCGGAATACAGATGGAATTCAAATGAAAATCCGTTCAGCGCTCCGTTTATCAAAAAGAAAATGATCGCCGTCAAAAGACCGTTCACGGCATTAAAGCCCAGCGCGGAACGTGTATCCGCGCCCACTTTTCTCTGATACAACTTATTGATCGCAAAATCGCCCGCGAGCAGTAAAACCGCCGCAAGAAGCATCATATAGTCCGTCATTTGCGTCACCGCCTTACGCTCACATAATTCTGACTGCGCTTCCGCTATCCTGAATGCTTACCACTTCCCGGACGCATCCCACAAAATCCACGTCTTTAGGCGCAAACAGGTTCGGGTGGTTTTCTTTCGATTTTCCGCCCAACACAAATGCATCGATGCTTCCGAAAAACGGCCCGTGGCTTCTAAATGCAACATGGGTTTCCTCTTCATCCGAATACCACCAGCTGAAGCAGTTTTTGAATATGCCGCCGCCCGTCGTTTCAAAGCCCGTTGAATATTGATCGCTGTAGCAATAGTCGAACCAGTTCATCGGGTTTTGTATCAAAAAGCCTGCGGTTTTCTCGTAATTCGCCTTCGAAACATCATTCATATATAGAAGCGGGTGAATGTTTCTCAGCATATTTCCGCCGCCATTGACGATAACGCCGGTAAACACATCGGCGATACGCATGTTGGTCAGCGTATTGTCATATCCATCAATCAAGACACCGACGGAATCACACCTCCCGTTTCCGGTAATATTCACATTCATCAAATCAGCGTCGGACGATCCGTTGTTTGCGCCATATTTAATATGAACGCCGACGGATGCATTCTTAATGTTCACATTCTGAACGCGCGTTTCTCTTCCCCCTTCAATCGAAACGCCCTTCGCCACACCCGCGCCGTCAATAATGCCGCCAGTGAGACTGTAATTGCACCCGGGCTCAAGGCT